>JBBQJX010000018.1:0-11596 GCA_038326295.1 Sphingomonadales bacterium | reverse complement strand
CGGTTCACCCAGTTGATGACCGCCGTCACGTTATCCTCCGAAGCGAGCTGCTCCTCGATCATGCGTGCGGTATCGTTCGCATGTTCGGCACGATCCACCGCGCCTGCTTCGCTCATCAGGTAGAAGCCCCGGCTGCTCTGTGCGAGCACGTTCAGCGCGGCGACGGTCAGGCTCGCCTGCGTGGGAACCGCGGTCTTGAGCGGCGTGCCGTACACGGTGTCCTCGCGCGCATCGATATTGGTGACGCCGTCGGCCCGCTTGAGGGTGTTGGTGCGGTTGAACTGCGAGCTGGTGAAGCTTCTGTAGATGAACGCGGCCTTCAGCGGCGGCTTCATCTGGAAGTTGGCGATCTTGTCGATCGTCGAACGATCCTGGATGAGCGTGAAGTGATCGGGGTTGAAGCCCGAGCTGTTGGTGTTCGCCTTGAGATCGGCCCACAGCGGCTGGGCGATCCACGTATAGCTGGGTACGGCGCGCGGATTGCTGTCGTCGTCATAGTCCGGGTTGCCCGTGCCGCCGATCACGTCGAGGCGGCCGGTCGAGAACATCTCGTTGGCGATCGCAGTACGGTTGGCACGCGCGATGTTGTGCGCACCGCCCGAAGCCGCCGGGGTGGCGTCGCTGAATTCGACCGTGCTCACGATACCCGCGCGCTTGCCGGCGGCGCGTGCGGCCTGGATGATCTCCTCGATCGCAACGAGCGGCGTGCCGTTGCCATTGACGTTGATGGCGTTGTTGTACGTCTTGTCACCCGTCGCCATCGAGGTGGCGGTGTTCCCCGAATCGGGGTGCGCGAAGCGGCTATATTCATAGCCGACGAAGGCCGCCGGATAGAGATCGGTGATCGACGAGAAGCCGGCCTGAGCGAAGGGCGTGGTGTAGCCCGAGACCCCCGACGGACCCCCGAGCGGCGTGGCGTCCCAGAATTTGGCCGAGTCGTAAACCGAACGCGAATCCTGCGCCAGGCCCGGAGCCCCCGCGATCGGCGCATTGTTCGCCAAGTCTGTCGGCAGCGTGGGATTGCCGGGCGAGGGGGGAACCCGCCCCGCGCTGCTGTCAGGGCGCAGCGGGTAGGTCGACATCGAGGCCTTCTTGAACTTCGCGCCGTCGACGACGAGCGGCGCGCCCTTGTACAGCCGGGTCGCGTCATAGACCGTGTGACCGCCGCCATCGTTGATGAGGAGAATGATGTTGCGCACGCCGGTGAGCGGCACGATCGGCGGGGAAACATTGGCGCAGGCCGCGACGGGCGCGGAAAGCAAGGCGGCGGTCAAAAGCAGTGACTTGAGTTTCATGAATCGAATCCCCGATTAGTGGATAGCTGACTCGCGCCCCTAACCAGATTTACCCTCGGATAAAAAAGAAGATTTCGTGACAGTGTAAAATCCGGGCGTCCGCGTCCGTACCGCTGACGCAATGCCAACACACGATCGCGATGCGGAGCTTTGCAACGCCATCGCTGCGATCGCATGCGTGGCCGCTATGGCCCCGGCGCGCGCGCGTGGTTAAACACCTGCAATGCTCCACCCCCAGATCGCCCTAGATTTCGCCAGCCTCGGCCTCCACCGTGAGGTCTTCACCATCGGCCCCTTCGCGCTGCGCTGGTACGCGGTCGCCTATCTGGCGGGTGTGCTCGGCGCGTGGTGGTATGTCATGCGGCTGTTGCGCCAGCCCGCCGCACCCATGACCGGCGCGGACGCGGACAGCCTGGTGACGTGGGCAACGCTCGGGATCATCGTGGGTGGCCGGATCGCCTACGTCCTCTTCTATAATCTGGACGAGTTTGCGCGGCACCCGCTCGACGCGCTCAAGATCTGGGAAGGGGGGATGAGCTTCCACGGCGGCGCGTTCGGCGTTGGAATCGCTATCCTGCTCTACGCGCGCGCCCGCCATCTGAGCTGGCTTCGCATCTGCGATTACATCGCCTGCTCGGCCCCGATCGGCCTGTTGCTGGGCCGCCTCGCCAATTTCGTGAACGGCGAGCTCTGGGGTCGCCCCACCGGCCACGCGTGGGGCATCGTCTTCCCCGGTGCCGGCCCCGAGCCGCGCTATCCGAGCCAGTTGATGGAGGCGGGCCTCGAAGGCCTGCTGTTGTTCGGCATCCTGGCGTATGCTTTCTGGGGCACGCGCGCGCGGCTGTATCCGGGGCGGCTGACGGGGCTGTTCCTGACCGGCTACGGCGCGCTGCGCTTCATCATCGAATTCTTCCGCGAGCCCGATGCGCAACTCGGCATCCTCAGTTGGGGCCTCTCGATGGGGCAGACGCTGTGTCTGCCGATGATCGCGGGCGGGCTGTATCTGGTGCTGACCGCGCCGGGCAGGCGCGTGCCGGTAATGCCGACGGTTGGGCTCGAGCCGCAGCAATAGGCGTCATGAAACCGTAACGAAAACTTGCCAAAGATGCCACGGATTACCTGGAGGCAATGTCATGAAATCGCTCGTCACCGCTCTCGTTCTCGGCTCCGCATGGGTCGGCGCTGCGCACGCCGCGCCTATCTTCGTCAATGCGATCGCACTGCCCGGCAACGCCACCGATCTGACCGGCACGCCGGGCGCGAACGGCAATCGCCTCTCGATTGGTTCGGACCTTGCCTACGATCGCAAACGAACAGCTTTTACGGCATCACCGATCGCGGCCCCGGCGGCGGCACGATCGCTTACAATCCTCGCGCGCACCGCTTCACGCTCGATATCGATCCCGGAACCGGCGCGATCTCCAACTTCAGCCTGAAGCAGACGCTGGTCTTCCGCGATCCGGCGGGTACGCGGCTGAACGGCCTCAACCCGACCGCGCTCAACGGCAGCCCGGCCACGCTGGGCAACAGCTTCGATAGCGAGGGCATCGCGGTCGGGCGCGACGGCCGCCTTTTCGTGTCGGACGAATATGGTCCGGCGATCGTCGAGACGAATGCGGGCGGCAAGATCGTGCGCCACTTCACCACGCCCGACAATCTGCTGCCGCGCGTCAACGGCGTGCTCAACTTCGCCGACGCGACGACCACCGGACGGCAGGACAATCGCGGCTTCGAGGGCATTGCCATCGCGCCCGACGGCAAGACGCTGTTCGCCGTGGTTCAGGACCCGCTGCAGCAGGAGGGGGTTGGCAGCAACCCGGGCCGCCGCAGCCGCAACGTGCGCGTGGTGCGTTTTGATATCGCGACCGGCGCAGCGACGGGCCAGTTCGTCTATCAGCTCGATACGCTCGCCACGATCAACGAGGGCGCGGCGGTGGCGGACCAGTTCGGCGCGACCTCACAGGGCCGCAACATCGGGCTTTCGGGCATCACCGCGCTGAACGACCACCAGTTCCTCGTGATCGAGCGTGACAATCGCGGCGCGGGCATCGGCACCAGCGCGCTCACGCCGCTGATCAAGTCGGTCAAGCTGATCGACATCACCGGCGCGACCGATGTCAGCACCATCAGTCTCGCGGGAACCAACGACGCGCTTCCCTCGGGGGTGGTGCCGGTTGGCAAGAGCAGCTTCATCGATGTGCTTGCCGCGCTCAGGGCTGCGGGCCAGGTGGTGCCCGAGAAGATCGAGGGTCTGGCGATCGGACCGAGCCTCGATCTGGACGGCGACGGCATTTTCGACGATCTGAGCTTCGTGCTTGCGACGGACAATGATTTCTCGGTCACGCAGAACGGCTCGAACGTCCAGTTCGACGAGTGCCTGCCCGACGCGCTTCCCGCAGGCGGCCCCTACACCGATGTGCCGCTCGATACCGCCTGCCCGGGGGGAACGGTGCTGCTGCCCTCCTTCCTGCTCGGCTTCGTGCTCAAGGGCGAGGATCTGGCGAGGCAGGGGATTGTCGTTCAGCCGCGCGCGGTGTCCGAGCCCGCAACGCTCGCACTGCTCGGCCTTGGCGCGTTCGCGCTGACCCTGCGCCGCCGCCGGGGCTGAGGCTGGAGTTCGCCCGCCGCCTCGCGACCCGGATCGAGGCGGCGGGCGCGGTGCGTCTGGATCGCTGGATGGCGGCGTGCAACGCGCATTATTATGCCGCCGCCGATCCGCTGGGCCGTGATTTCACCACCGCGCCCGAGATCTCGCAGGCCTTCGGCGAGTTGATCGGGGTGTGGGCGGCGGATTTGTGGCAGCGCGCGGCTGCGCCGGGCGAGGTTTTGCTGGTCGAACTCGGTCCGGGGCGCGGCACGCTGATGGCGGATGCGTTGCGGGCCACGCACCGCGTGCCCGGATTTCATGCGGCCACGCGTGTCCACCTGGTGGAGACCAGCCCGTTGCTTGCCGCCGCGCAGGCAGAGCGGGTGCCGGACGCGGCTTGGCACGAGACACTCGATACCGTGCCGCAAAACGCGCCGATGCTGCTGATCGCGAACGAGTTCGTCGACGCGCTGCCGATCCGGCAGTTCGTGCGCGCCGACGGCACGTGGCGTGAGCGCGCGATCGGCCCCGGCTCGGTGCCCGCGCTCGGCGATCCCGCCCCGGAGGGCGCAATCCCCGAGGTGTTCGCCGCTGCACCCGAAGGGTCGGTCTGCGAGGACCGCCCGTCCGCGCGCGCGCTTGCCGCCGCGATCTCGCGGCGGATTACGGCCAGAGGTGGCGCGGCGCTGTTCATCGATTACGGCCACCCCGCGTCCGGCCTCGGCGACACCTTGCAGGCGGTCCGCGACGGCGAGCGGGTCGATCCCTTCGCCGCGCCGGGCGAGGCAGACCTGAGCGCGCATGTCGATTTCGCCGCGCTCGCCCAAGCTGCGCATCCCGCCCGCGTGCACGGCCCCTGTCCCCAGGGCCAGTTCCTGGCAAGGCTGGGGCTGGAAGAACGCACCCACGCACTCGCGCGCGCAAACCCGACCCAGGCCGCCGCCTTGCACGCCGCCGCCGCGCGGCTTACCGCGCCCTCGCAGATGGGCGCGCTGTTCCAGGCGCTGGCGCTGACGCATCCCGACTGGCCCATCCCCGCAGGTTTCGACGCATGACCGCCACTTACCGCGACGCCACGCCAGCCGACGCCGCGCTATTGGCGCGCATCGGCGCGGACACCTTCACCACAACCTTCGGACACCTGTACCGCGCCGAGGACCTCGCCGCCTTCCTCGCGGAAAACCACAGCGAGCCTGTCGCCTGCGCGTTTCTCGTCAAGCCCGATTATGCGACGCGCTTCGCGCATGTGGGCGACCAGGCGGCGGGCTATGCGATGATTTGCCCGGCGGACCTGCCCCACCTCGATCCCGCGCACCGCGCGCTCGAACTCAAGCGGCTCTATCTGCTGCCCGGCCATTTCGGCGCGGGGATCGCGGACGCGCTGATGGAATGGATGTACGGCATCGCCCACGAACGTGGTGCGGGCGTGCTGGCGCTCAGCGTCTTCTCCCAGAACCCTCGCGCGATGCGCTTTTATCAGCGTCACGGCTTTGCCGAGGTCGGCCGCTACGAATTCCGCGTCGGCCGGCAGCTCGACGAGGAATGCGTCTATGTCAAACCGCTGACGTGAACGGGCTCGACGTCACGCGCGCGATCGGCCTCGACGCGCCGCACGCCTTCCTCGGCCGCGCTGGCGGGGTCAGCCGGGGTATCTACGCCAGCCTCAACACCGGGCTGGGCTCGGGCGACGATCCCGCCGCCGTGCGCGAGAACCGGGCGCGCGCGCTGGGTGCTATGCAAGGCGCGGACAGCCTGGTCACGCTGCACCAGGTTCACAGCGCGCGCGCGGTCTGTGTTGCCGCCCCCATCGCCAACGCCGACCGGCCTCAGGCGGACGCGCTCGCCACCCGCACGCGCGGCATCGCGCTCGGCATCCTGACCGCCGACTGCGCCCCCGTACTGCTCGCGGACCCCCGCGCGGGGGTGATCGGTGCGGCGCACGCGGGGTGGAAAGGCGCGCGGGATGGGGTAATCGAAGCCGTGGTCGCGTGCATGGAGGAGCTCGGCGCCGAGCGCGCGAACATCGCCGCCGCCATCGGACCCTGTATCGCGCAGTCCAGCTATGAAGTGACCGACACATTCGCCCAAGCCTTCCCCGCGCCCGACCAGCGCTGGTTCGCCCCCGGCCGCCCCGGGCACCGCCAGTTCGCACTCGAAGCGTTCGTCGCGGACCAGTGCACTCGCGCAGGAATTGGCGAGGTCGAGCCGCTCGGCCTCGATACATACGCCCACCCCGACCGCTGGTTCAGCTACCGCCGCACCACCCACGCCAGCGAACCCGATTACGGCCGCCAGCTCTCGCTGATCGTGTTGCGATAATATGACAGCGACCTTAAGAGCGCCGCAGACACGGCGGGCCCCGCGACCATGAAAATTCTGGCTGGCAACAGCAATCCCAAGCTCGCCGCCGATATCGGCGCATATCTCGGCATCCCGCTCACCAAGGCCAGCGTGCGGCGCTTTGCGGACGAGGAAATCTTCGTCGAAATTCACGAGAATGTCCGCGGCGAGGACGTGTTCGTGCTACAATCCACGTCGGCCCCCGCGAACGACAACCTGATGGAGCTGCTGATCTGCATCGATGCGCTGCGGCGATCTTCCGCCAAGCGCATCACTGCGGTCATCCCCTATTTCGGCTACGCCCGGCAGGACCGCAAACCCGGCCCCCGCACTCCCATATCCGCCAAACTGGTCGCCAACATCATCACCGAAGCGGGGGCGGACCGCGTGCTCGCCCTCGATCTACACGCCGGGCAGATCCAGGGGTTTTTCGATATCCCCACCGACAATCTCTACGCCGCCCCGGTGATGGCCGCCGATATCGAAGCGCGCTTCCCGCGCAACGATCTGATCGTTGTTTCGCCCGATGTCGGTGGCGTGGTCCGCGCGCGGTCGCTCGCCCGGCGGTTGGGCAACGTGCCGCTGGCGATCGTCGACAAGCGCCGCGAGAAGCCCGGCGAGAGCGAGGTGATGAACATCATCGGCGAGGTTTCGGGCCGCTTCTGCGTGCTGGTGGACGATATCGTCGATAGCGCTGGAACGCTCTGCAACGCAGCGCACGCGCTGTTCGAGGCGGGCGCCTCGGGCGCGGTCGCCTACGTCACGCACGGCGTGCTCTCGGGCGGCGCGGTGGCGCGCGTGGAAAGTTCGCGGCTGGACGAACTCGTCGTCACCGATTCGATCGGCCTGCCCGACGCGGTGTGCCATGCAAAGCGCATCCGCGTGCTGACCATCGCGCCATTGCTGGCGGAGGCGATCCGGCGCATCGCGGAGGAAAGCTCGGTTTCCAGCCTGTTCGATTAAGGGCTCAGGCCGCTGCCGGGATCGCACGCGTCGGCGCAGCGGCGTGCAAGCCGCTTTCATCGACCGGTACGACATCCACCGCGACCTTGATCGTCTGTTTCCCCGGTCCAAGGATCACACCGCTGATCGGCGCGATATCGGCATAATCCCGGCCGACCGCGAGCACGATGTGATCGCCGGCAACCACAAGCGCATTGGTCGGATCGAAGCCCACCCAGCCCGTCGCTGGACCACACCACAAACTCACCCATGCGTGAGTGGCGTCGGCGCCCTGCAGCCGGGGTTTGCCGGGTGGCGGGATCGTCCGGATGAAGCCGCTCACATAGGCGGCGGGCAGACCGATGCCGCGCAGGCCGGAGATCATGATATGCGCGAAATCCTGACAGACGCCGTGGCGATCGTTGAACGCGTCGATTGCGGGGGTCGAGACATCGGTCGCCTCGGGATTGTACTTGAAGTCGGCGCGAATGCGGCGCGCCAGATCGAACGCGGCTTCGAGGATTGCGCGGCCGGGACTGAAGCTTTGGCCCGCATAGGCGGTGATCGCCGCGTGGATTGGCACCATCGCGGTCGGATAGAGCATGTGCGCGGGTGCGCCGATGACCAGCGTCTGCGAAGCGAACGCCTGATCGCGGACACTCTCCCAACCTTCCCCCGTCAATGGCTGCAGTGGCGGAGCGCGGTGCACATCCACACGCGCGGTCGCGAGCACGCGCATCTCCTGGTGGGGCGTCTCGATGAGCGCGGTATCGACCTGTTCGCCAAAGCTGCCGATGTGACGGGTGAGGCGGCCTGGCGTCGGCGCGATTTCGATCGCTTCCTCGATGACGGACTGATCCTGATCGGCCATCAGCGCCAGGCGCAGCGCGCATCGCGCGAACGGGACCGATTTGGCGTAGGTATAGGTCGTAAGATGACGGACTTCGTAGATCATGCGAGGCCGCCCAGCTTGCGCACCCTGACCGCGTTCGATCCCTGGAGGAAATACCGGTCCGCGACTGCGGTGCCGAGCGTGAGCAAGGTGTCCTCGAACGCCGCGACGCGGCCGATCGGCAAGGTCGCGGCCTGCGCGCTCTCGATCTCGCCCTCGAGCGCGCGCAGCAGTTGCAGCGGCCGCTCGGGCATCCCGTCCTCGCGAAGGTGCGGAAGCGATTCCAGATGCCTGCGCGCTGCCGCGATCTGGAAGGCGAGCGCGCGCGGGTTATGCGGATCGAGCAGCACCATGTCGCGGACCGGGGCGAGCGCCATGCCCTCGAGATAGCGCGCGCGGTAGGTGATCTGGCTATCGACCAGATCGAGCAGCAGATCGAGATCGGACGGCGTCGCGGTATCGGTGGCGAGCGCCTTTGCGACACGGCAGGTGTTGATGCCACGCTCGATCCGGCGGCCGAGATCGAAGAAATGCCAGCCCGACGCGCGGTTCATGTTTTCGTGCGCGAGGCCGGCCAGCGTAGCGAGCGCATCGAGCGCGTCCTGCGCGTGATCGAGCGCAGCGGTCGCGTTATCCGCCGCGCAGCCGGTCAGGCGCACGTCGAGGCCGTTCAGCAGCGTCCAGAAATCTTCGGACAATCGCTCGCGCAGCGTCGCCGCGATGCGTCGCGCCGAGCCGATCAGGCGAACCGCCGAGCCGTGCTGTTCGGAATCGCACAGCGCCAGCAGCCCGGCTGCAGGGACGCTGCCCTCGAACTCCTCGTCCACCGCGCCGCCCTCGACCAGCAGATCGCGCACGCGGTCCAGCGTCTCGTGCCGCTCGGCATGGCTTTCCACGAGCCGGATGAAGAGCGCGCGTACCAGCCGAAGCGTCGCCTCGGCGCGTTCGAGGTACCGCGCGAGCCAGAAGAGATTGTCCGCCGCACGCGCGGGCAGCGTGCCGGTAAGGCGGCGGACGCGCACGTCGTCGGCGCGTGGCATCAGGCTGACGCGCTCGACGGGCGTGTCCGAGAGCACCCAGACATCGGCGACCTGGGCGTCGCGCATCGAGATGGCGCGTGCATCGGGCTGGTCCGAAATCCGGCAGAAGCCGCCGGGCATCACGCGCCAGCCATCGGGCGTGGCAACCGCATAAACGCGCAACGTGAAGGGGGCGGCGATGAGCTTGCCATCGCGCCACGCGGGGGTGGTGGAAAGGCGCACCACCTCCTGTCCCACATAATCGATCGGGCGCGCGCGCATGTCCTGCTCGAGCAACGCGCGATCTCCGGGCGCGAGATCGGCAAGCAATCGCGGGCCGCCCGCGAGCGCGGCGTTGCCGTGGCCAACGAAGGCGCGTCCGATCGCAAGGCGATCGATGCGCTCGCTCACCTCGCCGAGCGCGCGTGCCTGCCCGCACCACCAGGTCGCGACGTTGGGGAGTTTCAGCGGTTCGCCCAGCAGCCGCTGCGCGAGCGCGGGCAGGAACGCCAGCAGCGCGCGCGACTCGACAAGGCCCGCACCCGGCATGTTGGACACCACCACACCGCCGCCGCGGACGGCCTCCATCAGCCCGGGCACGCCCAGACGCGAGGCACCGTTCAGCTCCAGCGGATCGATGAAATCGGCATCGGCCCGCCGCCATAGAACGTCCGCGCGTTTCAGGCCTGTGATCGTGCGCACGAACACCTCACCGTCGCGCACGACCAGATCGTCCCCCTCCACCAGCAGGAAGCCCAAATAGCGCGCGAGGTGGGATTGTTCGAAATAGGTCTGGCTGTAGGGGCCAGGCGTGAGCAGGCAGATGCGTGGATCGCTGCGGTGCGCGGCATCGGCGAGGCCGGCGCGGAATGTGGAAAAGAACGGTGCGAGCCGCTCGACGTTCATCGCATTGTAGAGTTGCGGGAAAGCACGCGTGAGGACGAGGCGCGTTTCCAGCGCATAGCCCATCCCCGACGGGGCCTGCGTGCGGTCGTCGAGCACCCACCAGCGCCCATCCGGCCCGCGCCCCAGATCGGCGGCGTACAGGTGGAGCGGACGGCTGCCCGCGACCGCCACGCCCCGCATTGCGCGGATGAAATCCTGCGAGCCGGTGACGGCTGCGGCGGGGAGGTGGCCTTCGGCGACGAGGTTCGCGGGCCCGTACAAATCGCTCAGCACCGCTTCCATCAGCGCCGCGCGCTGGGCGATACCCCCGGCAATGCCCGCCCACTCGCCCTGACCCAGAATGAGCGGCAACGGCGAGAGCGGCCACAGCCGCTCGTTATCCTCACCATAGATGCGATGGCTCACCCCCGCGTCGCGGATGTGGCGCGTGGCGAGCGCGAAGCGATCCTCGAACTCATGCGGGGGGAACTGGGCGAGCGCGCCGAGCAGTCGCGTCCACGCATCGGGCGAGCGACCGCCCGGAGGGAACAGCTCGTCGGGCACCCCGGGGATCGGCCGATAGCCGTCGAGCCAGCCCTCCAGCCGGACGTCCGCCTCAGTGCGCAACGGGCGTCCTCAGATCGAGCGTGAACGGGAATTCCAAGCTCCGTTCGGGTGGGGGCATCGGGATCGCCGCGCCGGGGGTGTGGCCATGCTCCTGAAAGCGCGCGCGGCGGCGGGCCTCAGCTTCGTAGGCGTTGACGGGAAAAGTCTCGTAACTGCGCCCGCCCGGATGCGCGACATGATGGACGAAGCCGCCCAGCGAACGACCGTTCCAGCGATCGAGGATGTCGATGGTGAGCGGCGCGTGCGGTTCGATCGTGGGATGCAGGCCGCTGTGTGGCTGCCACGCCTTGAAGCGAACCCCCGCGACCGCTTCGCCCGCCTTGCCCGTGGGCGTCATCGGCGCGGCGCGGCCGTTGACGGCGATGATATGGCGCTCGGGGACAAAGCCCGTGGCGAGCAACTGAATGCGCTCGACCGAGGCATCGACGAAGCGCACCGTGCCGCCCGCCCCACCCTCCTCGGCCATCACATGCCACGGTTCGAGCGCGTGGCGGAGTTCGAGGCCAACCCCGCCATGCTCGACGCGGCCGTAAGCGGGGAAACGGAACTGGCGCTGCGCTTCGAACCACACGGGATCGAAGGCGTAGCCCGCCTGGCCAAGGTCCGCGAGCACGCCGAGGAAATCCGCCCAGATAACGTGGGGGAGCATGAAGCGATCGTGGAGCTGCGTGCCCCAGCGCACCAGCGGGCCGGTCTGCGGTTCGCGCCAGAACCACGCGATCAGTGCGCGGATGAGGAGCTGCTGCGCGAGGCTCATGCGCGCATCGGGCGGCATCTCGAAGCCGCGGAATTCGACGAGGCCAAGACGCCCGGCAGGGCCGTCGGGCGAATAGAGCTTGTCGATGCACAGTTCGGTGCGATGCGTGTTGCCCCCCGTGTCGGCGAGCAGGTTGCGAAACAGGCGATCGACCAGCCACGGCGCGGGTGGCTCGCCTTCGCCCGGCGCGGGTACGGCCGCGAGTGCGATCTCGAGTTCGTAGAGCGCGTCGTGCCGCGCTTCGTCGACGCG
>JBBQJX010000017.1:0-11750 GCA_038326295.1 Sphingomonadales bacterium | reverse complement strand
AGAAGAACCTCGATAAGGCGACGATCGCCAAGTATCAGCGTGAGCTGGGTGCGATGGGGTACAAGTTCCAGTTCGTCACGCTCGCGGGTTTCCACCAGCTCAACTACGGTATGTTCAGCCTCGCAACCGGCTACCGCGACCGAGGCATGGCCGCCAACAGCGAATTGAAGCAGGCCGAGTTCGCTGCCGAGCCGCTGGGCTACACCGCGACCCGCCACCAGCGCGAGGTCGGCACCGGCTATTTCGATCTGATCGCCGAGGCGGTCGCGGGCGGGCAGTCCTCGACCACCGCGTTGGGCGAGAGCACCGAGGCGGCGCAGTTCAAGGTGGCGGCGGAATAAGGCGCTCAGGAGGCGGTGGCGGACGGCCACCGCGCCACCACCAGCGATCCCAGCACCAGCGCCGCGCCCAGCCCGTCCACCGCGCCCATCGCCTCGCCGAACCACGCCCAGCCGATCGCGGCGGCGATCACCGGCTGGATCAGCAGACCCAATCCGCTGACCTCGGGCTTCAGATGCCCGACCGCGTAGATCACCAGTCCCTGCCCCACCACCTGGCTCAGCAGCGCGAGCGCGATCAGCGGGGTCCAGTCGGCGGGGATCAGTGCGCCACCGAATGTGGGCAGGATCGGTGCGAACGCGGCCGCACCCACAAGTGTCGCGACTGCGAGCGCGGGCCATGCGCCGACGCTGGTTCGCGCACGGTCCATGATCGCGAGGTAAACCGTGTAGAAAAGCGCCGCGAGGATGCACAGCAGATCGCCCGCGAAGTGCGCCGCCGAAAGTTCGAACGAACGCCCGAGCAGCAGCGCCACGCCCGCGCCCGCGCCCAGCATCGCGAGCGCAAAGCGGCGGCTGGGCCAGGCGCGCGCCAGAACGAAGCCATAGCCTGCGAAAAAGAAGCTCGACACGTTGCCGAACAGCACCGAATTGCCGAGCGTGGTGCGAACGATGCCCAGATGCCACGCGATCAGATCGGCGGCGAAAAACACCCCCGAGACCGCCAGCAATATCCACGCGCGCGGACCTTTGGGGCCGGGCTGGCGCGCGACGAACGCGATCGCGATCAGCAGCGGCGCGGCGAGCGCCATACGCCAGAAGGCGGACGCCACCGGCGACACCCCCGCCGCACGCACGAACAGCGGACCCACCGCGAGCGCAGCCGCGCCGAGCAGGAGAGCCGGAAAGGCAAGCGGCGCGGGGCGGATGGTGGCCACGCGGGGCTCCGTGGAGTAGATGGCGGCGATGAAGGATCGCGCGCGCGAGGATCGGTTGGCGGACGCCTTGCGCGCCAATCTGGCACGGCGCAAGGCGCAGGCGCGGGGGGTTGGCGCACCGACCGCCGCAGAGCCCGAGGTGCCCGCGACCCCGCAACGCGCGGAACCCGCCGATCGCACGGCCGGGGCGCGCGAAACCTAGTTCGTCGCCAGCGCCTTGGTCACCGCAGCGGCGAGCACGGGGCTATCGGGTTCGACCTTGCTCGGGAAGGCGGCGATCAGCTGGCCGTCGCGGCCGATCAGCAGCTTGTGGAAGTTCCACTTTGGTACCGCCGCATCGCCGATCTCTGCGTTCGCCCATTTGTAGATCGGCGCGGCATTGGGGCCGATGACGTTGGCCTTCTCGGCAAGCGGGAACTTGATCCCGAACTTGCTCTCGCAGAATTTCTTGATCTTGCCGTTATCGTCATATTCCTGACCGGCGAAATCGCCCGAAGGAATGCCCACCACGGTCAACCCTTGCGCCTGGTACTTCTCGAATACGGCTTCCAGGCCTTCATATTGCGGCGTGAACCCGCAGAAGGAGGCAGTATTGACCACCAGCAGCACCCGGCCTTTCCACTGCGACAGCGGCATCGGCGCGCCATCGATCGCGGTCATCGTGAAATCGTACGCGCTGCGCGGCGCAGGGGCGGCGGCAACCGAAACAGCAAGCGCGGCGGCGGCGATCATCGAACGGGCATGCATCGGACGGTCTCCTCAATTGGTCGCATGATAATCGAGGCCGACTGATACGTCACGCGGGTAGCGCAAGGTTGCGCATCTCGTAGGACATCCGCCACTCGCCCACGTCGTCCAGCATCACGCGCACTGCCTCTTCCGCAAGGCCCGATGCACGCGCGAGGGCAATCGGCCGCACGCGCAGATCGCCTGCGAGTTTCTCGAGCGCGGCCGCCGTCGCGCTGGAGCGGATCGATGTGCGCGCGAACTCGCCCTGTTCGCGGATGCCGTGCAGCGCGGCACCCAGGGCGGGCAAACCTGCGGTGATCACTACGAGCGGCTTGGCGAGATGGTGCATGGTTTCCGTGCTCATCCCCAGCGCCACCGCGAGCAGAAAGCCCACCAGACTGGTCACCGTGATCGCGAACACGATGTTGGCGAGGCCGTGCAGGCGATGTTCGACCGTGTGCATCCGGTGCGCGTTGACGCGGTGGTAATCGAGCTGCGGGCGCAGTTCCTCGGTGACGGTCAACTGCGCCAGCAGATCGAGTGTGGTCGTGTCCAGCCGACCGTCCGGGCTGCCCATCGCGCGCCAGAAGGCGGCGGCATACCAATCGATCCAGCGCCGCCCGCCGCGTTTTCGCGATGTCGCAGGCGGCCGCGAGAGCGCGAACAGCTTGAGACTGCGCATCGGGCGCAACTGTTCGGCAAGGTGGCGATAATCGAGCCAGCGCCGGTGCCAGCCGCGCCTCGTCCCCACCTGCGTATTGAGGATGAAGAGCAGGATCACCGCCAGTTCGGCGGCGACAAGCAGCTTCTTTTCCTCGGGCGCGATCAGTCCGGTCAGCGCGAGCGCGGTTGCGAGGGCGGCAAGGGCGAAGTTGAGGACATGGCCCGAACGGTATGTCCCCGAATAATGTTCGGCGAGCTTGCCACTCCAGCAATAGGCTTGTTCCAGCGCGCGAAATCCGCCCGAGACCGCATGCTGCGCATCGTCGCATCCCCGGTGAAATGCGCGCCATTCGGCCTCCACCGTCTCCGCATAGGGTTGGACGCGCATGTGCGAGGCGCGGAAGCGGCGCACGCCCAGAAGTGCCAGCAGCAGCGGATATTCGATGCGCGTGCGCGTGCGGCGTTCGCGCTCGGAGAAAAACAGCCCGATGAAGTGGCGCTCGGGAGGCGAATGCGGCGGGGCCAGCAGCGAGGTCAGCAGGCGATCCACTTCGATCTCGTCGAACTCGCGTTCGGGCGCGTCGCAGAAATCGATGACGTCGAGCGGCGGATCGTCATAGCCGGTCCACAGGATGCGGGAGCCTTCCGCCGGGGTGAGGCCGATGTGGATGACGGGGAGGCCGCGCCGCAACGCATGTTCGACGATCTCGGCGGTGCCGCCGCGCCCGCGCGCGGGTTCGCCGTCCCATAGCGCGATCAGCAGATCGGCGTGGGCAACGACCGCGCGGCCTGCGGAAACATAGGCATCGTTCTGGTTCGCGCGGTCTCCCGGGAGTTCGAGGCGGCAGGAGGCACGCCCCAGCAGATCGTGGAAGCGTGCGGCGTCCTGCGGATCGGTGAAGTCAGTCGCGTAAACGTCGGCGGCGAAGGGCAGGATGGTTTCAAGCTGATAGCCGCGATCGAGCGCTAGCCCGGCGGCAAGCTGGTCCGCGCCGTCGGCGAGCGGGGAGATGAAGCGCAACTGGCTTGGGGCGGCATCGAAAAAGGCGGCCTCGCGCGCGCGGATGGCCTCGCCGATGCGCGCGAGATCGGCGAGGGCCTGGGCGACGCGCGGGCGCGCGGCTTCGATGACGTCGCGGCCGACCGCGTCGGCGCGGTGGCCGGTGATGCCGACCGAGAAGCCGAAAGGGGGCTTGGGCGCGCCATCGGAGGGGGAGGCGGCATCGGTCAAAGGGCGGCCGTGGCGCGTGTCAGCCAGGCGGCATCGCCCGATGCGAGGAGGGGGTTCAGGCGCGCACGGACGCAGGCGTGATAGGCGTTCACCCAGTCACGCTCATTCTCCGTGAGCAGCGACGCGTCGATCAGCGTGCGATCGATGGGGGCGAGCGTCAGGTTCTCGAAGCCGAGCATCGGTTTTTCGGCACCGTCTAGGGCGATTTCCTCGATCAGGACGAGGTTTTCGATGCGGATGCCGTAGTGGCCGGGTTTGTAATAGCCGGGCTCGTTGGAAAGGATCATTCCCGCCGCGAGCGGTTCGTCGCCGCCGCCGTAGGACGCGATGCGCGCGGGGCCTTCGTGGACCGCGAGATAGCTGCCCACGCCGTGGCCGGTGCCGTGCGCATAATCGGTGCCGATACCCCACAGCGGCCGACGCGCGAGGCCATCGAGCTGCGAGCCGCGCGCGCCCACCGGGAAGACGGCGGAGGCGACCGCGATGTGGCCCTGGAGCACGCGGGTGAAGCGATCGCGCATCTCGGGCGTGGGTTCGCCGATCGCGATGGTGCGCGTAACGTCGGTGGTGCCATCCCGATACTGGCCGCCCGAATCGATCAGCAGCAGCTCGCCGGGCTGGATGATGCGGTTGGTCTCGGGTGAGACGCGGTAGTGCATGATCGCGCCGTTGGGTCCCGAACCCATGATGGTATCGAAGCTCAGATCCTTCAGCAGCCCGCCCTCGGCGCGGAACGCTTGCAGGCGAGCGGCGGCGGTGAGTTCGTCCAGCCCGCCTTTCAGGGCCTCTTGCCATACCCAGTGCAGGAAGCGCACCAATGCCACGCCATCGCGCAGGTGCGCGGCGCGCGCGCCCGCGATTTCGCGCGCGGTCTTGCGCGCCTTAATGTCGACGGTGGGGTCCCGCCCCTCGACCACGCGCGCGCCGCCCCTGGCGAGGCTCGCGAAGACCGCGTGCGAGGTGCGATCGGGATCGGCGATGACGCTCATGCCAGCGAGCTGCCCCACCGCCTCGGCGAACGCGGCATACGGCGAAACGCGCACGCTGTTGCCCAGATGCGCGCGCACGTCGAGCGTCAGCTTGGCATCGTCGACGAACAGGTCGGCGGTGCCATCGCGGTGGAAGATCGAAAAGGCGAGTGGCACGGGCGTGCGCGCCACATCGAGGCCGCGCACGTTATACGCCCACGCGACGCCGTCCAATGCAGTGACGATCGCCGCGTCCGCACCCGCTTTCTCGAGCACGGCGGCGATATCGGCGCGCTTGGCGGCGGCGTTGCGGCCGGTGAGCTCATCGGGCTGGACGCTGAGCGGCGCATCCGAAGGCGCGGGGCGATCCGTCCACAGCGCATCGAGCGGGTTGGAGACCGCGACGAGCGTGCCGCCGCGCGCCTCGATCGCCTTGCGCCAGCCCTGCGCGACACGCTCGGTGGCGAGCCACGGATCAAAGCCGATGCGCGCGTCTGCGGGAACGTTCGCGGCGAGCCATTTCGTGAGAGGCTCATCGACCGAGTTCACCTGTTCGTACAGCGTAGGATCGACCTCGGCGGCGGCCTGAAGCGTGTAGCGTCCGTCGGTCAGGAATGCGGCCTTGTCGGCGAGGACCACCGCCGTGCCCGCCGAGCCGGTAAAGCCGGTCAGCCACGCAAGGCGCTGCGCATAGGAGCCGACATATTCAGACCCATGCTCGTCCGCGATGGGCACGATAAAGCCGTGCACGCCCGCCCCCGCGAGTGCGCGGCGCAGCGCGGCGAGGCGTTCGGCATGGGTCATCGGCGGTGCGGCGCTCCGTTGTTGTGACGAAGGACCTTGGCCGGGAGGGGGCGCGGGATCAAGCGGGGGGTGGATTTCAGCTCCGGGACAAATCGGTGGTTGGCGGCTGGGGCACGCGCGCCCGTTCCGCATCCTCGATGTCGAAGCGGACGATACGACCGTCTCTGACGTGAAAGACGTGCCCCACCACGTGATCCTGAAGCACCAGCCCGGCGAGATCGCGGACGGTTTGCCGGACTTGCACCAGCGTGGAGCCATCGGGGTTCGGGGTGAAGCCCAGCGGCTCGACGCGCGGGTCCACAACGGACCACTGGTGCGTCCAATATTGCCGGATGGCATCGTGGCCATGCACATGGCCTCCGTCCATGCCGTTGGCCCAAGCCACATCGTCGTGCAGATCGGCGAGGACGCCATCAATGTCGCGGGCGTTGAAGCGCGCGTAGAGGTGTGCGAGCAGCTGGCGATGATCTGTCATGGCATTCTCCCCGGCTAGCCGGGCCATTGCGCCCGGTTGGCTTGACCGTGGCAGTATGAGGGGATCCAGCCGTGGCTTGCAATCGCGCGCTGGACCGGGTTCGAGACGCCCCATGCAAGCCCCCATCGCCGAACGGCGTCCGCACATCACCACGCACCATGGCATCACGCTGACCGACGATTATGCGTGGTTGAAGGACCCCGATTATCCGACCGTGAAAGACCCGGGCGTGCTCGCGCACCTCGCGGCGGAAAATGCGCATTTCGAGGCATGGATGGCGCCGCATGCCGACACCGTCGAGACGCTGTTCACCGAGATGCGCGCGCGGCTGAAGGAGGATGATGCGAGCGTGCCCGCGAAAGACGGGGATTGGCTTTACTGGTGGGCGTATGAGACGGGCGGGCAGTATCGGCGCTGGTTCCGCAGGCCGGTAGCGGGCGGCGAGGATACGCTGATCCTGAGCGAGCCTGCGCTCGCCGAGGGGCATGAATATTTCCGGCTGGGGGGGCTCGCGGTCAGTCCCGATGGCCGCCGCCTCGCCTATGCGATCGACGATAATGGCTCGGAGCGGTTCAGCTTGCGCGTGCGCGATCTGGCGAGCGGCGCGGACGGCCCGGTCATCTCGACCGAGACGATGGGATCGCCGGTGTGGGCAGTCGACGGGCGCAGCCTCGCGTGGGTGGAGGTCAATGCCGAGTGGCGGCCGTGGCGCGTGCGGCTGCACCGGCTGGGGGACGCGCCGGGTGCGGACGCGGTCCTGTATGCCGAAGACGATGCGAGCTTCTTCGTCGGCATCGAGCGCACGCAGGACCGCACTCTGCTGACGATTGTGGCTGCGGACCATGTGACGAGCGAGGTACGGCTGGTGCCGTTGGCGGACCTCGCCACCGCGCCCGTGCTGGTCGCGCCGCGGCAGGCGGGGCGGATGTACGATGTGGACAGCGGGCAGGACAGGCTGTTCGTGCGGGTGAACGATACGCATGTGAACTTCCGCGTCTGTACGGCGGCAACGGACGCGCCGGGCGTGTGGGACGAGCTGATCCCGGGCACGGATACGGCCTATATTCGCGATGTGACGCCATTTCGCGACTGGCTGGCGGTAAGCGAGCGGGTGGGCGGGCTCGACCAGCTGCGGCTGCGCGGCATGGACGGCGACGAGCACCGCTTGGCCTTCCCCGAGGCGAGCTATACGGCGGGGCTCGGCGACAATCCCGAATATGCGCCGGGCGTGCTGCGCCTGCATTACCAATCGATGGTCACGCCGCCGACGGTCTTCGACTATGATGTGAGTTCGCGTGTGCTAACCACACGGAAAGTCCAGCAGATCCCGTCGGGCTACGACCCGGCGCTGTACGAGACGCAGCGGCTCCACATCCGGGCGCGCGACGGGACCGCGATCCCGGTTTCGCTGGTGCGCAGGCGCGATGCGGCGGCGGGCAAACTGCATCTGTACGGCTACGGCGCGTACGGGCTGGCGATCCCGCCGGGGTTCTCTACCGCGCGGCTTAGCCTGGTCGATCGGGGCGTGGCGTTCGCGATCGCGCACATCCGGGGCGGGGACGATCTGGGCTATGAATGGTATCTGGACGGCAAGCTGGACAAGCGGGGGAACACCTACGCGGACTTCGTCGATGTTGCCCGTGGTCTCGCGGCGCTCGGCTATACGCGCGAGGGCGACATCAGCGCGAGCGGCGGCTCGGCGGGCGGCAATCTGATGGGGGTGGTGCTGAACACCGATCCCGCGCTGTGGCGCGCGGTGGTGGCGCATGTGCCCTTCGTGGACATGCTGAACACGATGCTGGATGAGGCGCTGCCGCTCACTCCGATCGAGTGGCCCGAATGGGGCGATCCGATCACCGACGCGGCCGCGTTCCGGCGGATATTATCGTTTAGCCCGTACGAAAATGTGCGCGCCGTGGCCTATCCGCCCATACTGGTCACCGCCGGGCTGAACGATCCGCGCGTGACCTATTGGGAACCCGCGAAATGGGTCGCCCGGTTGCGCGCAGTGAGCGTGGGCGACGCGCCGCTACTCCTCAAGACCAACATGGGCGCAGGCCACGGCGGCAAATCGGGCCGCTTCGAAAGTCTGCGCGAAGTGGCGGAGGAATATGCGTTCGTGCTCGCCGCGTTCGGGGTGGGCTGAGCCGTGGTCGCGAGGGTTGTCGGCGGGCCCGGATTGGCCCTAGGTGATCGTCGAGCGATATCGAGGGAACGCATGATGACCGACACCGGCTTTGCGCGCGCAATAGGGTTCGCGGCGGCGCTGCTGGCCCTGTCGCCGACCCTCGCGTTCGCGGGCGGTGGCCGCGCGGCACCGGCGATGCTGCCGCCGCCGGTCGATCCGGGCGTGCAGGTGGGGTCGAAGCCCGGTGTCTCCCGCGGGCCCGTCACCCGCGCAGGTGGAGCGCCCGTCGATGCCGACGTCCAGTTCTGGGGCATCGGTTATGCCGAGACCCGCGCGCTCCATCGTGGGCTGACCCCGCCCGATATGGGTGGCGCCGCGAGCGATCAGTTCGTGGTCCAGATGGTCAACGGCGCGATCGGCTTTTACACGCCAGGAGGCGCACTGGCCGCGCCGCTGCAGACCGACAAGACCTTCTGGAAGGCCGCAGGCATCAATGGGACGTTGCTGACCTATGGGGCGAGCGATCCGCGCGTGGTGTTTGACGCTGCTTCGGGCCGATTCTTCGTGTGCGAGCTTACGTTGCGACGAGCGACGGCAACCAAACCGCTGCTGCACAACGATGTCATGCTCGCGATTTCGCGGACGTCCAATCCGTTGGACGGGTTCGTCGCAATCAGCCTTCCGGTCACGAACGGACAATTCGGGGACTTCCCAACGCTGGGCGTCAACGCGGAGGCGGTCACGCTATCGATCAGCAATTTCGCTGTGGATAACAAAATCATCGATCTCTCGGTGTTCACGCTTCCCAAGGCAGACCTGCTTGCCGTCGTCCCCTCGATCGCCAGGCTGGCCCGGATCGAGGGTATCGCTGTTGCCGATTACGGCGGCGCGCTGCACGCGGTGGTCAGCCTGAACCCCGGCACCGGAACGCAGAAGGTGATCGGCATCGGCGAAAAGCTCCATGCGATCGCGACCGGGACGATCTTCTCGGCGGGACAGGCGAACGCGACGCTCTCCCCATCGGTGACGCTCTATTCGCAGTTCGATGGCATTCCGGCTCCAGCGCGCCAGCCCGTCGGCAAATATGATGCCGGCGACGACAGGATCGGCGCACAGGTGACGCAGGTTGGAAACTATCTCTACATCGCCAACGAGGTCAGCGACGATCAGGGCGACGGGGGCGCGCACAGCGACTATATCCATTGGGCGATCGTCGATGCCACGACCGACGCATTGGTCGCCGAGGGCCGCATCGCCGATCCGGCGCATGCGATCGATTATACCTATCCGGCCATCGACGCGAATGCGAACGGGCGGTTCGTGATCGCGTACAACGGGTCGAGTACGACAATCCCGATCAGCGCCTATGCAACCGTGTGTGATTTCGACAGCGCTTCGGGCACCGCAAGCTGCGGCGCGCCGCGCACGATGGCGACCGGGCTGGACGGCAACTACCATCTTTTTGCGCCAAATCGGTGGGGCGACTATTCGGCGATCCAGCGCGACGCGAGCAATCCGAACGCGTTCTGGCTGTTCCAGGAAATTCCCGCCGCCAAGACGGGCACCAGTTCGGCGTGGGCAACGGTCGTGACGCACCTGATAACGCCGTAATCACGCACGAAAGAGCTTCAGGCCCGCACCTGCCCGGTGCCGCGCACCAATGTCTTGTAAGTCGTCAATCCCTCGAGCGCGACCGGGCCGCGCGCATGCAGTCGCCCGGTCGCGATGCCGATTTCCGCGCCGAAGCCGAATTCTCCGCCGTCGGCGAACTGGGTGGATGCGTTGTGCAGCACGATGGCGCTGTCCACAGCGCCCAGGAAGCGTTCGGCGGTGGGTGTGTGCTCGGTGACGATGCTATCGGTGTGTTGCGAGCCATGCTTGGCGATATGCGCGATGGCCCCTTCGACGCCGTTTACCTGCGCGGCGGACAGGATGGCGTCGAGGTATTCGGTGTCCCAGTCTTGGGGAGTGGCGGGCAGCAGGCGGGGATCGAGCGGGCGCAATGCGGCGTCGGCGCGGACCTCGCAGCCTGCGTCGAGCAGGGCGGCAAGGATCGGCCCGGGATTGGCGTAGGCGCGATCGATCAGGAGGGTTTCCATCGCGCCGCACACGCCGGTGCGCCGAAGCTTGGCGTTGAGCGCGATGGCGCGCGCCTGGGCAGGATCGGCGGCGGCATCGATGTACACGTGGCAGATGCCGTCCAGATGCGCGAGGACTGGGACGCGCGCTTCGTCCTGGACGCGCGCGACGAGGCTTTTGCCGCCGCGCGGGATGAGGACGTCGATCAGACCCGCCGCGCGCAGCATCGCGCCGACAAGCGCGCGATCTGGCGAGGGGATGAGCGTGATCGCGGCTTCGGGGAGATTTGCGGCGCGCAGGCCTTGGGTGAGGCAGGCGTGGATGGCGGCGTTGGAGCGAGTGGCCTCGCTGCCACCGCGCAGCAGGCAGGCATTGCCCGCCATCAGGCAGAGCGCGCCCGCGTCCGCCGTGACGTTTGGGCGGCTCTCGTAGATGAGGCCGATGAGGCCCAGGGGCACACGCACGCGGCTGAAGGCGAGGCCGTTGGGCCGATCCCAGCGCGCGATCACCTCGCCGACGGGATCGGGAAGCGCGGCAACGGCTTCGAGCCCCGCCGTCATGGCTTCGATCCGCGCGGGTGTGAGCGCGAGGCGGTCCTTCAGCGCGGGGGACAGCGCGTCGGCCTCGGCGAGATCGGCCTCGTTGGCGGCGTGGATCGTGGCGGCGTGGGTGCGGATCGCGGCAGCGGCGGCGGCGAGCGCGGCGGCCTTCTGCGCGGTGGGTGCGGCGGCGAGCGCGGGGAGCGTGGCGCGCGCGGCTGCGGCAAGCGCATGGACGGCTTGGGTCGCCTCGATCTCGGTCATGCGCGCACCATGTGATCGCGGTGTATCACGGCGGCGCGCGGGGCATAGCCCAGGATCGCGGCCTGTGCCTCGGTGCGCGTGCCCGCGATGGCGGCGGCTTCGGGCGCGTCGTAGGCGGTGAGACCGCGTGCCAGCGGCGTGCCATCGGCGGCGGCGATTTCGACCACATCGCCGCGCGTAAAGCTGCCCTCCACCCGGACGATCCCCGCCGCGAGCAGGCTTGCACCCCCGTCGAGCGCGGCTGCCGCACCCGCGTCCACCGTGAGGCGTCCGGCGGTGCGCGTGCGGCCGATCAGCCAAGCCTTGCGGCTGCGCGCCACGGGCGCGGGGGCGAATATGGTGCCGTGGCCGGTATGCACGAAGCGCGCGAGCGGGGCGGTAGCGCGGCCGCTGGCGATGGCGGTGGCGATGCCACCCTTGGTCGCGATCCGCGCAGCGACCAGTTTGGCCTCCATGCCGCCGGTGCCAAGCCCCGAGCGGCCGCGCGTATCGGCATCGATCGCCGCGAAATCGGTTACGGTCTCGATCCGCGTGGCGGCGGGATCGCGCGCGGGGTCCGCCGTGTAAAGGCCGTCGATCTCGCTCAGCAGGAGGAGCGCGTCTGCCCCGCAGGCGAGCGCGACGCGGGCGGCGAGGCGATCATTGTCGCCGAAG
>JBBQJX010000016.1:0-11878 GCA_038326295.1 Sphingomonadales bacterium | reverse complement strand
ATTCAAGGTCAAAGGCGGCGAGCGGCTGCGCATCGCTATCCCCGCCCCCACCCCTTCCGCCGCGGTCCCGCAAGACATCGCGCTCGTCATTGCTTTCGAGGACGAGCACCTCCTCGTCGTCGACAAACCCGCCGGCCTCGTCGTCCACCCGGCCGCCGGGCACCCCGATGGCACGCTGGTGAACGCCCTCCTCCACCACGCCGCCGGACGCCTCAGCGGCATCGGCGGCGTCGCCCGCCCCGGTATCGTCCACCGCATCGACAAGGATACGTCCGGGCTGCTCGTGGTCGCGAAAACCGATCCCGCGCACGAGGGGTTATCGCGCCAATTTGCCGCACACACCGTCGAACGCCGTTACACGGCGGTCGCCTCGGGCCACCCCGCCCCGCCTGCGGGACGGATCGAGGGAAATCTCGCCCGCTCCCCGCACAATCGCCACCGGATGGTCATCGTGGAGCAAGGCAAAGGGCGTCATGCCGTAACGCACTATAAAACCGTGCAGCCTTTATCGCAGGCAGCGGTTGTTGAATGCAGGCTCGAGACGGGAAGGACGCATCAGGTGCGCGCGCACATGCTCTCCATCGGCCACCCGCTCGTCGGCGATCCGCTGTACGGTCGCCCGGGTCCGCTGCGCGCCACGCTCGCACGGCTCGGCTTCGCACGGCAGGCGCTCCACGCCGCTGTGCTCGGCTTCCGCCACCCGGTCACGGGTAACCAGCTCCGCTTCGAGAGCGAAACACCCTGCGACATGAAAGACCTGATCGAAAGCCTTGCGTTTTAATCCGGACTGTTTTAGTACGAGTTCAACGCCGCCCGACTCGGGGCAGGCAAAGGAGACCCCAAATGGCCGCTATCGCCACCATCCCCGCGCTGGGCGGGGAGCAGTCGCTCAATCGCTATCTGAGCCAGATCCGCCAGTTTCCAATCCTCGCGCCCGAGGAGGAGTTCATGCTCGCCAAGCGCTGGGAGAACCATCAGGATCCCGACGCGGCGGGCAAGCTCGTGACCTCTCACCTGCGCCTCGTCGCCAAGATCGCCATGGGCTACCGCGGCTACGGCCTTCCCGTGTCCGAGCTGATCGGTGAGGGCAATATCGGCCTGATGCAGGGCGTGAAGAAGTTCGACGCGGACAAGGGCTTCCGCCTCGCCACCTACGCGATGTGGTGGATCCGCGCCTCGATCCAGGAATTCATTCTGCGCTCGTGGAGCCTCGTGAAGATCGGCACGACAGCAGCGCAGAAGAAACTGTTCTTCAATCTGCGCCGCATGAAGGGCAAGATCAACGCGATGGAGGACGGCGATCTGAAGCCGGCCGACCGCGCGTATATCGCCACCACGCTGGGTGTGACCGAGGATGAAGTCACCTCGATGAACCGCCGCATGGCGATGGGCGGGGATACCTCGCTCAACGCGCCGCTGCGCGAAGAGGGCGAGGGCGAGTGGCAGGACTGGCTGACCGACGAGGGACCGCTGCAGGACGAACTCGTGGCCGAACGCCAGGAGCGCACGCAGCGCCACGCGCTGCTGGAAGGCGCAATGGAAGGCCTGAATGCGCGCGAACGCCACATCATCACTGAGCGCCGTTTGACCGAGGAACCCCAAACGCTCGAGGAACTGAGCCAGGTTTACGGCATCAGCCGTGAGCGTGTGCGTCAGATCGAGGTCCGCGCGTTCGAGAAGCTGCAGAAGGCAATCAAGACGCAGGCCATCGAAAAGCGCCTGCTGCTCGCCGCTTGACGCCGACCCTCCCGACTGCGGGGGGGACACGAAGTGTTGGTGAGCGCCCTTCGCGCAAGCCTGTTCGCAATTGGGTCGGGCCCCTCGAACGGGCCCGGTTCATCCCCGTTGCCCCGCCCTCGCGCACCACCTAAGCTAAGCGCGCCCAAGCCTTTGACCGCCCTAGACAACCCCTCTCCGCCTGAGCGGCCAGCAACGCGGCGTCTCGCCGCCGCGCTCGCACGCCTCGAAGCTGCCGCCGCGCGCGCCGCCACCCGTTGCGCCGCCGCGAACGACCTCGCAGCCGCAGCCCAAGCCGCGCTGGCCGAGATCGACCGCGCGCTCGAACGCTCCGATGGCTGAACTCAACCTTCGCATCGGCGGCCGCCACTATGCGCTCGCCTGCCGCGACGGTGAGGAAACGCGACTGGCCGAAATCGGCCGCGATCTCGATGCGCGTGCGGCCGCACTTACCCTCAAGCTCGGCACGATGGGCGAGGGCCGCCTGCTGATCGCGCTCGCGATCACACTTGCCGATGAGCTCGCCGAGGCCGATACCGTCCTCGATCAGATCGCCATGCGGGTCGAGGCCATCGCCGACACCCTTGAGGCTGACGCCAACACCCCCTAACTATGCGATTGGCGGGTACTGCCGGGTGCGAGCTTTTGCGAACATCCCTGAGGCGATATCACATCCAAGGGAGCGGCCTCTGTTCGGATCCTGGTCCGCTGCACACTGTTCCCACCTGACGTAAATGGCGTCAGAGGATCTTCCAGCCCACGGCCCACGCGGTCCCGCCAACCTTTCTCAGCCGAGGGACAAGGCCGCGCTACGCGCGACGATGCGCTCGGCACGACGGGACTATGTGACCGCCCTCGCCCCCGCCGAACGCGCCGCTCTCCAGACAGCGCTTGACGCCATCGTTAGCCCGCACCTCGCCAAGGACGCCGTGGTCGCCGCCTATTCCCCGCATGGCGGCGAGATCGATCCGCTCGGCATCGTCCCCGGCGCGGCGCTCCCCTGGTTCGCCGACGCGATGTCCGAATGCCAGTTCCGTACCGGACCCGCCACCGAGCGTGGACCCTTCGGCGTGCGCCAGCCGCGAGGCACCGCGCCGCGCGTCGTCCCCACCGTCATCTTCACCCCGCTGGTTGCGGCCGATCTGCGCGGCTATCGCCTCGGCCAGGGCGGCGGACATTATGATCGCTTGCTCGCCGCACTTCCCGATCGTGCCGCCGTCACCGTCATCGGCCTTGCGTGGGACATGCAGATCGTATCCCAGGTTCCCGAAGACCCCTGGGACATGGCACTGGACGCGGTTGCGACACCATCGCGGTGGATCGTCCCCGCGTCATCGCGATAGGGAACAGGCGCATGGCCCCCGTTGTCCGCAAGCCCCTTGGCACCATCCTGATCATTTTTGCGCTCTGCGCCTATGCCGCCCTTGTCGGCCTCGCCTCGGGATCAATCGCGCGCCTGCCCGTGCTCGTGCAGGGGCTGCTGTATTTGCTTGCCGGCGTGGCCTGGGTGCCCGCACTGATGCCACTTACGCGCTGGACTGAAACCGGCAGCTTCAGTCGGCGCAGGCAACGGGAGAGCGACGCATGAAGACGGTAGGCGTGATCGGCGCGGGGCTGATGGGTAACGGCATCGCGCATGTGAGTGCGCTTGCCGGTTACCGCGTGCTGCTCGCCGATGTTTCTGTGGAGCGCGCCCGCGCGGGTCGCGCCATTGCCGAGAAGAACATGGCGCGCCAAGTCGGCAAGGGCGCGATCACTGCGGACGCCGCTATCGCCGCGCTCGCCCGCATCGAACCCGCAGGCGATACTGACGCGTTCGCCGAGGCCGATCTCGTCATCGAGGCTGCGACCGAGCGCGAAGACGTAAAGCGCGTGATCTTCGCAGCGCTGAAACTCGGCCCCGAAACTGTCCTGGCCTCGAACACCTCTTCGATCTCGATCACGCGCATGGCAGCTGCGACCGACCGGCCCGACCGTTTCCTGGGCGTTCATTTTTTCAATCCGGTTCCGGTGATGACCTTGGTCGAACTCATCCCCGGCCTGGCAACCGCGTCCGCCACCATCGTGTCGGTCGAGGCCTTTGTCCGCGCAATCTGCAAGACGCCCATCCAGGCTGCCGACCGCGCGGGTTTCATTGTCAACCGCATTCTGTGTCCGATGCTGAACGAAGCGATCCAGGCATTGGACGAGCGCCTTGGCACGGTGGCGGATATCGATGCGGGCATGAAGCTTGGTGCCGCGCACCCGATGGGACCGCTGATGCTTGCCGATTATGTCGGGCTCGATACGCTGCTCGCGATCATGGAAGTGTTCGTGGCCGATCTGGGCGATCCCAAATACCGCCCCGCGCCGCTGCTGAGGAAGATGGTCGAGGCGGGGTGGCTGGGGCGCAAGAGCGGTCGGGGCTTTTACGACTATGCGGGAGCCGAGCCGGTGCCCGCGCGATGATCGAGGATCCCGAAGCGCCGCACGCGCATCACCATAAATCGGGCATTCAGTGGCTCGATCTCTCGCTTGCGCTCGCGGTGATCGCACTCTCGGTCGCGTCGCTGATAACTGCACAGCACACCGGCCACACTATGGAGCGGCTTGTGGCCGAAAATAGTCGGCTGGTGCGCGCTAATGCGACGCCGCTGCTCCAGTTCACCACGGGCAATGTCTACGATAATCAACGCGAGATCTACTTCAATGTCGCCAACGTGGGCACGGGGACCGCGCGCGTCGTCTCTTTTGAGATCGCCAAGGCTGGCGTTCGGCAGCGCAATATCTATCAGATGATCGCCTATCAGACGCGTGCCGTCAATAAGGACTATATCACCACCGACACGGTTGCGGACACGTACATCCCGGCAGGCGAGAGGCGTGACATCGTGAAGTGGAAAGTCCCCGCCGTGCCCGAAAGCTTTTCACACTGGACTACGCTCGACAGCGATCGCACGCGATTGGTCGCAAGCGCCTGCTATTGTTCGGTGCTCGGCGAGTGCTGGACCTCGCACATGCGCGCCGACACGCCGCAGCCGGTGAAGGCCTGCGACGTGCACGGCAAGATCAATTTCGACGGGTAAGGCCGGATCAGGTTCTTCGCCCGGCTGCCATCGCCGCTTACATGAACGCCCACACCGCCTCGCTGACTGGCTGTTGCATGTCTTTGCCCCACTCGCCCCTGTTCTCCCAGAACTGCGACGCTTCGGTCTGCATCTGCGTGTCCGCGACCGCCATGAAGGGTGCCAGCAGCGCGTTCCACTCGGCAACATAGGCCTGCGCTTTCGCATCCGTTGGGTCCATTGGCAGGTCGGCCGCGATCCGTGCCCCGAGATCGGTCCATTTTGCGCCATACTCCGAATTCTGAAATCCCGACGGCATCTGGGCCATTTTTTCAGACCAGCGCGCCTGATCTTCAGGGGTGTAATAGCGGTCGATCACGGTCTTCCAATCCTGCTCGGTCATGATTCGTCCTCCTTGGTTGATGATTTCGCACACGGTCGCGGTATCGAGGGTCTCGCCGCGCGCCAGTGCCGTCTTGACCGCGCGCAGGCCGACCAGAGCCGCATCGAGTTCGCCGCGTCGCGCAGACAGCGCGGTGAGCTGCGCGTCGATCAGCGAGGCTAAATCGGGAGCGCGACCGCTTAGAACGCGTGAGATCTGCGCCAGCGTGAGTCCCGCACGCTTGAGCGCGACGACGCGCGCCAGCCGTTCCAGTTGGGCCGCGCCGTACAATCGTGCGCCGTTGTAGCTGCGCGTCGGCTGCACCAGCCCGCGCGCCTCGTAGAAACGCAGGCTTCGACTTGTTAAGCCGGTGCGGCGGGCCACGTCGCGGGTTGTGAGAGCGTCCATGGCGCGTTCGTAGCGGATGACGCAGCGTCAACCGCAAGAGGAGAAATATGCGCGTCGTGACCGATTTTCGTCCCCACCCCGCCATGCTCGCCAAGACCGAGACGCTCGTCGAGGCGCTGCCGTATCTCCAGCGTTACGCGGGTTGCACGTTCGTCGTGAAATATGGCGGCCACGCGATGGGCGATGGCGCGCTGGCGGCGGGGTTTGCGCAGGATGTGACGTTGCTGAAGGCGGTGGGGATCAATCCGGTGGTGGTGCATGGCGGCGGTCCGCAGATCGGGGCGATGCTGAAGCGGCTGGGGGTGAAGAGCGCGTTTGTGGACGGGCTGCGGGTGACCGATGCGGAGACCGCGGCGGTGGCGGAGATGGTGCTGGCGGGATCGATCAATAAGGAGATTGTGGGACTGATCCAGGCTGCGGGGGGGCGCGCGGTCGGGATATCGGGGAAGGATGCGGGGCTGGTGACCGCGCGCAAGATCGAGCGGCCCGTGCAGACCGACAGCGCGATCGAGGCTGCGGTGGATCTGGGGTTTGTGGGCGAGCCGGCGGTGATCGACCGATCGATCCTGGATACGTTGGCGCGGGCGGATTTTATTCCGGTGATCGCGCCGATCGGGACGGGGGAGGATGGGCATACTTACAATATCAATGCGGATACGTTTGCGGGCGCGGTGGCGGTGGCTTTGGGGGCGGCGCGGTTTTTGTTGCTGACGGATGTGCCGGGCGTGCTCGATGGGGAGGGCAATCTGCTGACCGAACTGGAGGCGGCGGACATCGCAAGGTTGATCGCGGAGGGGACGATTTCGGGGGGAATGATCCCCAAGGTTCAGACGTGTCTGGCGGCGGTGAGCCAGGGGGTGGGGGCGGCGGTGATCATCGACGGGCGGGTGCCGCATGGGCTGCTGCTGGAGATATTTACCCGGCAGGGGGCGGGGACGCTGGTGCGCTGAGGCCCCACGAAGGCCACAAAGGTCACGAAGGTCACGAAGAATCGCGTTTTCACGGCGTAACCGGCTGGAGGCGAAGGAACGACTCGGGCTTCGGCGCGAGACAGATTCTCGCAGGGGTGATCCTACAATGCAACCACCCGGATCGCCGACGTTGCCTGCGCGGCGGGTTCGCCTACATTGCCGCCCATGAACACCATATCGGCGCTGGTGAGCGTCATCGATCTTGCGCTCAATTTGCTGATTTTCATCCTTGTCGCGCAGGCCATCCTTTCGTGGCTGCTGGCGTTCAACGTGGTCAGCCTGCGTTCGCCGGTGGTGCGCCAGATCGCGTACACGCTCGAGCGTGTGACCGATCCGATCCTGCGGCCGATCCGTCGGATCCTGCCCGACATGGGCGGGATCGATTTGTCTCCGATGGCGGCTTGGCTGATCATCATCCTGGTGCAGCGGCTGATGCACGGTGCGCTGGCGGATGCCGCGCTAAGCGCCTGAACGCGGCCGGGGTTGCCCGGCGGCGTGCGGGCGGTCACAGGCTGCGGGCATGAGCGCAACGATTCTGGACGGCAGGGCGCTTTCGGCCCGGCTGCGCGCGACGGTGGCGGCGGAGGCGGCGACGTTTCTGGCGTCGCACGGCCGAGCGCCGGGGCTCGCCACCGTGCTGGTGGGCGAAAACGCCGCGAGCGAGGTGTATGTGCGCAACAAGCGCCGGCAGGCGGCCGAGGCGGGGATTGCAAGCGTGCATCATGCGCTGGGCGCCGACATTTCCGAAGCCGAACTGCTGGCGCTGGTGGCGCGGCTGAACGCGGACGCGGCGGTGGATGGCATCCTGGTGCAGCTCCCCCTGCCCGCGCATATCGCCGAGAGCGCGGTGATCGATGCGATCGACCCGGGCAAGGACGTGGACGGCTTCCACGCGGTCAATACGGGGCGGCTGGCGAGCGGGCTGCCGGGGCTGGTGCCGTGCACGCCGCTGGGCTGCATGGACCTGATCGGGCTGGCGGGCGTGCCGGTGCGCGGCGCGCTCGCGGTGGTGATCGGGCGATCGAACATCGTGGGCAAGCCGGTGGCGATGCTGCTACTCGCCGCCGACGCGACGGTGACGATCGCGCATAGCCGCACCGCCGATCTGCCCGGGCTGTGCCGGGAGGCGGACATACTGGTCGCCGCGGTGGGGCGCGCGGCGATGGTGCGCGGCGACTGGATCAAGCCCGGCGCGTGCGTCATCGATGTGGGGATCAACCGGCTGGCGGATGGCCGGCTGGCGGGCGACGTGGCGTTCGACGAGGCGGTGGCGGTGGCGGGTTGGGTTACGCCGGTGCCCGGTGGCGTCGGTCCCATGACGATCGCGCGGCTGCTGGCGAACACGCTGGTGGCGGCGCGGGCGCGGGCCGGAGCGGGGGGGGCATGACCGAGGTGCTTGCGGCGTTCACCTCGGCGTTCGTCACCTTCTTCGTGGTGATCGATCCGCCGGGCTGCGCGCCGATCTTTGCGAGCCTGACCAACGGATCGTCTGCGGTCCACCGGCGCGCGATGGCGTTCCGATCGGTGGCGACGGCGGGCGCGATCCTGCTGTTCTTCGCGCTGCTGGGGCAGCCGCTGCTGAAGACTTTAGGCGTCAGCCTCGACGCGTTTCGCATCGCGGGCGGCATCATGCTGTTCCTGATCGCGGCCGACATGGTGTTCGAAAAACGCACCGAGCGCCGCGAGGACCGCGCCGCCGAAGTAGCCGAAGACGCCGCCGCGAAGGACCGCGCGGTGTGCGAGGAAGATATCAGCGTCTTCCCGATGGCGATCCCGATGATCGCGGGGCCGGGATCGATCGCGAGCGTGATGTTGCAGGTGGCGCGCGCGGACGACTGGGCGACGCGCGGTGCGGTGTTCGCGGCATTGGCGGCGATGCTGCTGCTGACCTTGGTGTCGCTATTGGCGGCGGGGCCGCTGATGCGCTTCATGGGACGGCGGATCGAGACGATGATCACGCGGCTGCTGGGCGTGGTGCTGGCGGCTCTGGCGGCGCAGTTCGTGATCGATGGGGTGCGTCGAGCGTTCCATTTGGGGTGAAAGGGCGGAAAATCTGGGCGGTTTTTGGTTTGGAGATTGCAAAGGGAGCGGCGGGAAGCAAACGGTCTCGGATCTATTTCGTCGATTCGCCGCAGCCTTCCCTCGATCATCCGGTTTCGGCTAAGTTGGCCATTTTCAATCAGTCGCCTTCGGGAACTAGGGTCAGGACCCATTGCGTCATCGCCAGAAGATGACGGTGGCGGCGATGTTGAACACGCCCATCCGGCTCCAGCGCACGAAGCGGTGTAGATGGTCTTGTGTGGGCCGTAGTCGGTGGGCGCGTCGCGCCAACGCAGGCCGTTGCGCAAGACGTGGATGATCCCGCTGATCACCCGGCGGTCGTCCACTCGAGGCACCCGATGGGATAGCGGGAAGTGCGCCTCGATCCGCTTCATCTGCTTGTCCGACAACCAGAAAAGGTGACTCATGGCGGGCTCCTCCCGCGCCAGTAAATCCACCGGCCCGTTGAGTCGCAAGCGTTTTAATAGGTCCTGTGCCTGACTGCGAGAACGGCTATCCGCTATTGACGGATAACCAGCGCTTGAATATGGAACGTAAGTCGTTACAAGGGGGAAATAACATGCTTCGTTTGGCAATTGTTAGTGCGGTTGCGCTGGCTTCTCAGCATTCGGAAGCTGCAGTTTACCAGCAGACATTTTCAATTTTGAACGGCTCCGGAGTCGAACATCACTATAGAGGGTAGCACACCGTCACGTTCAGACCCAAAGAGCTTACCCCATTTACTTTGAGCCAAGGCGACTTACTAAGCTTTACAGTTGAATTCTCTAATTCGATAACAATTCCTCGATCATACCCGTGGAAATACGGACTGTTCAATCTCGTATCGTTCGGGCTCGATCCATACTATATCACTCCGAATTTTGATGACTTCCGTGTTGATGGCAATCTTGTCTTATTTGGCTATACTGGTCCTTCGCAATCTTCGGGCTTCCTATCCCTAATTTCATACAACGCCGTTGAAGGGGTTTATGGCCGCACGGATGGGGCTCCCTTTACGATTTCCGGCCTCCAATACGTTGGATCGGTGACAGCGTTGGATCGTCCTCTGGACGTAACTGGCGCTTATGTCAGGTACGTCTATAACGTTACTGAACCCAAGGGCTTACTGCTAGGAGCATCGTTGCTGGCGTTTTTGGCATACGGGGTGCGTGGCAAAACAGTCGTCAGGCTTCGGTCATCGTTCAACGTCTAACCCACGCGTTCGCCGCCTGCCCCGCCGAACGAGACTCGCAAGGCCCCACTCGCCGAACACTGTGCGATGAACTAAATGTTTGAACAGCGGCACCCAGTTGTTGACCGTCAGCCGTCCATCGAGGCTCGCTTCGGGGCTTGTCGTCTACAGGAGCCCATCCTCTTTGCCTCCGACATCGGGTGCTAGCAGCCAGTCGGCAACTACCAGAATCGGCCCTTCGCGATTATGGAGCTGGTTGTCCCGCCGCAGCGAATGCGGACCCGGCCGGACGCCTCTGCCACCTTCGACGCGAATCAAGCCGCGTTCCAAGCCTCCAGCGCAGCCGCGAGGCGGTCGCGGGCGGCGCGCAGGCCGGGCTGCGCTTCGCGATCGGCGGCGGGCGCGGCGGGGCCGCCGCCATATTCGGCGGCGACCGAGACCGCGCCGCGTGTGGCGAGCAATTTTTCCACACCGCCAAGCGTCATGCCGTGGGTGCGCGAGAGGACCGCGATGGCGCGGAGCAGCGCCACGTCGGGGGCGCGGTAATAGCGGCGGCCGCCCTGCATCTTCAATGGCGCGATCGCGGGAAAGCGGCTTTCCCAGAAGCGCAGCACGTGGGCGGCGACGCCGAGTTCGGCCGCGACCTCGCCGATGGGGCGCATCGGTGCGGGCAGGTCCTTCATGGCAGCGGCGCGATCCGGGTGCGCATCGTCGCGCTCGCACGGAAGGTCATCACCCGGCGCGGCGCGATCGAGACCGCATCGCCACTTTTTGGATTGCGGCCGGTGCGCTGGCGCTTGTCGCGCAGGACGAATGTGCCAAAGCCCGAGAGCTTCACATCTTCGCCGTCCGAAAGCGCGTGGCAGATCTTGGCGAGGATCGTATCGACGAGCTTTGCGCACTCGGTCTTGGGCAGGCCGATCTGCGTGTGCACCGCCTCGCAGAGATCGGCCCTCGTCACCCCACCCCTCTCGGCCATCGCCTTGTCCCGTTTACCCCTGATCGTAACAGGTTAACATTGGCGATTGCGAATTACCAGCGGATAGCGGCCGCGCCCCAGGTGAAGCCACCACCCATGGCTTCGAGCAGCAAAAGATCGCCCGGCTGGACGCGTCCGTCGCGCACCGCGACATCGAGCGCGAGCGGCACCGAGGCGGCGGACGTGTTGGCGTGGCTATCGACCGTGACGATGACACGCTCGATCGGCAAGGCAAGTTTGCGCGCAGTCGCCTCGAGGATGCGCAGATTAGCCTGGTGGGGGACGAGCCAGGTGACATCGGCGGCGGTGAGGCCTGCGTCTGCGAGGACTTCGCCCATGACCTCGGCGAGGTTGACGACTGCATGGCGGAACACCTCGCGCCCGCGCATGCGGAGCTTGCCGACGGTGCCCGTGGTCGATGGCCCGCCATCGACGTAAAGGAGCGCGGAGTGGCGACCGTCCGAATGGAGCCTTGTGGCGAGGATGCCGGGATCGGCGGGGGTGCCCTCGCAGGTGTGCGCGCGCAGGACGACCGCGCCTGCGCCATCGCCAAAGAGGACCGCAGTGCCGCGATCGTTCCAATCGAGGATGCGGCTGAAGGCTTCCGCGCCAATGACGAGCGCGGTTTTGGCCGGGCCCGTCCGCAGCATCGAATCGGCGACCGACAGTGCGTAGAGGAAGCCCGAGCAGACCGCGCCGACATCGAACGCCATGCCACTGGTCATGCCGAGCTTGGCCTGGACGGCGGTGGCGGTGGCGGGGAAGGTTTGATCGGGGGTGGCGGTGGCGAGCACGATCAGATCGATATCCTGCGGGGCGAGGCCCGCGGCGGCGAGCGCGGGCAAGGCGGCGGCGACCGCGAGATCGGACGTGGTTTCCCCCTCGGCGGCGATGCGGCGCTCGCGGATGCCGGTGCGCTCGACGATCCATTCGTCGCTGGTATCGAGGCGCTGGGCCAGATCGTGGTTGGTGAGGACGCGCGCAGGCAGGTAGCCCCCCGTGCCGATCACGCGCGAGCGCTGCATCATGCCGCGTGCGCGCTCGGCGGAGGAGCGACCGCGAGACGCTGCGCGGCGTGCGCGCGGATATTCTCCAGATCGCGCGCGATGCGCTCGCCGATGCGGT
>JBBQJX010000015.1:0-12201 GCA_038326295.1 Sphingomonadales bacterium | reverse complement strand
CGAACACGCCCAAACGAACCGTCTTGAACGTGCCGATCGTCAGCGTCAAGACGCCGCGCCCCATCTGGTCCGCGTGGCGCGTATCTTCGCCCAGCTTGATGGACACCTCGACCGTCTCGTCGAACTTGGTCGAGGCGAGCGACTTTACCAGCCCGATCGCCTCGTCCACCCCATACAGCTTCACCGGATCGACCGCAGCCGCTTCCACCTTCTGCTTTTTCGTCAGCTTGGCCATTTAGCCCTCCACCACTTCGAGACCCATCGAGCGCGCCGAGCCCTCGATCGTCTTCATCGCCGTCTCGATCGAGGCTGCGTTCAGGTCCTTCATCTTCACTTCTGCGATGCCGCGAATGGCGCTGTGCGTGATCTTGCCGATCGCGGGGTCCTTGTTGGGGTTCTTGGACCCCGCCTTGATGCCCGCTGCCTTCTTGATCAGATAGCTTGCGGGTGCGGTCTTCATCACGAACGTGAAGCTCTTGTCCGCGAACACCGTGATGACGACCGGGGTGGGCGTGCCAACCTCCATGTCGCCCGTCTTGGCGTTGAATTGCTTGCAGAACTCCATGATGTTGACGCCACGCTGACCGAGCGCCGGGCCGATGGGAGGCGAGGGATTTGCCTTGCCTGCGGGGACCTGCAACTTCACGTAACCGGTAATTTTCTTCGCCATACTACTCTCCTCGCGGTGCTGACGGCCTTAGCGGCCTCCCGCGCTAAACTTGGTTTCTTTTCTATATGAAAGAACATCTCGTACGGCCATCTGAACGTTTATTTTTAACGCCATCTCGTACACTCGGCTAAGCCTTGCTCTTTCAGAATCGTTCTTCGCATCAACAGAAGCATGTGCATACTTCTCGCTACATTCAGCTGCTGCTACCTCGGCGATTGTCTTTGCGTCCGATATGCCATCATCCCATTTAGCGGTACTCTCACTCAAGCAAGACGCGTAGCCCTGCGTCGATGCAAACAAGAGCACTCCAGCCGAGGCATACTTGTTGATCACTTCACCTTCTCCACCCCGTCGAAGTCCAGATCCACGGGTGTCGCACGTCCGAAGATCGTCACCGAAACTTTCACGCGGCCCTTCTCGAAATCCAGTTCCTCGACCAGCCCGTTGAACGACGCGAACGGCCCCTCGAGCACCTTGACCTGATCGCCGATCTCGAAGCCCACCTTGCGGCGCACCTTCGCGGTTGGCGCGGCTTCCTCCTCGATCTGCGAATGCAGGATGCGCGCGGCCTCGGCTTCGGTAATCGGCTGCGGCTTGGACTGGTTACCAAGGAAGCCCGTCACCTTCGGCGTGTTCTTCACCAGGTGGAACACCTGATCGTTCATGTTCAGCTTGGCGAGCACATATCCCGGAAAGTCCTTACGATCGACCTGCACCTTCTTGCCGCGCCTTACCTCGGTCTCCTTTTTCGTCGGAACCACGATGTCCTCGACGAACCCGTCCAGCCCCAATCGCGCGGCTTCGGAGACGATCGCCTCCTTCACCTTGTTCTCGAAGCCCGAATAGGCGTGGATGATGTACCAGCGTGACAAAATCGATAACCCCTAGAACGCTTTGAGCAACATGCGCACCGCATTGCCCAGCAACTGGTCCACACCCAGGAAGAATATCGACAGGATCGTGGTCATCAGCACCACCATCATCGTCGTGCCCATCGTCTCCTTGCGCGACGGCCAGGTGACCTTCGCGGTTTCGGCACGCACCTGCCGGATGAACTCGCCCGGAGAAACCCGCGCCATTATGTCTTCCTTCAACGCCCAACGGCCCGTCGTCCGGGGGGTTCTCCCCCGCCCGCGGGCCTCGAAATCTTCTCTGCGCCTAGACAGCCGTGGCAGGAGTGGGGGGACTCGAACCCACGGCCCTCGGTTTTGGAGACCGATGCTCTACCAACTGAGCTACACTCCTAGGCGCGGAGCAGACCCGTATATGGGAAGCGCCCCATAGGCGCAACCCCTACTCCTTCTCCGGCAATGGCACGTTGAAGCCGTTCAGCGTCACGCTGACGAGGCAATAAAGGCCTACCAGATAGATCAGCTCGTTCGCACCGTGCTGGCCAAAAGTGCTCACGGCCAGATCGTAGCACGGACGGGGCAGCGTCCCCCCGCCCACCAGCGCATACGCCACGTCATAGGCCACCGCCTCCTCCGCAGAGAGATCGCCCGGCCTGCTCCCTGAGACGAGCGTTGCCAGCCGCTCCGCCGATTGCCCCTCGCGCGCCGCGACCGCCACATGCGCGTAGATCTCATACGCCGCATCGAAATGCGCGCCCACCACCAGGATCGCGACTTGGCGCGCAGCCTCGGGGATCGAAGCCTCCATCGTCATCGCCTTGGTCAGCGCCCAGATCGCGCCACCGATTTTCGGCTCGTGCAGCCACGGGTTCCACGGCCCCATCAACGCGTCATCCTCGGCGTGCACTGCGATGAAATCGTTGAAGTTGGAAGTGATGCCCTTCTTCATATCCTCGTAGAGCGGCTTCTGTTCGGGCGAGAGGTCGGCGGGGGCGATGAGCGGCAGGCGCATAGCGTGTCTCCTTGGGTCGCTGGTCCAAACGCCAGACCGCCTATTGGTTGCCGCCGATGGCGTGACCGATGCGCGGTGCGAACCGATGACATTCTCGTGTCGGCCTGACGCATCCGATCGGATCTTAACCCAGCGCCCGCGTCACCGCTGCATTCACCACCGCTGGATTGGCTTTCCCTCCCATCGCTTTCATCGCCTGCCCCACGAAAAAGCCGAACAGCTTGTCCTTGCCCCCCCGGTAATCCGCCACCTTGTCCGGGTTCGCCGCGAGCACCGCCTCTACTGCCGCGTCGATCGCGCCGGTGTCGCTCACCTGCCGCAGCCCGCGCGCCTCGACGATCGCGCCCGGATCGGCCCCCGTCTCCAGCATCGCCTCAATCACTTGCTTGGCGAGCGGCCCGGACAAGGTGCCGTCCGCCACCAGCGCGAGCAGCGCCGCGCCCTGCGCCGGTGAGACGGGCGAGGCGGCCAGTTCCACGCCAAGCTTGTTCAGCCCGCCGAACAGGTCCGAAATCACCCAGTTCGCCGCCGCCTTCGCCACCTCGGCCTCGCTTTTGCCGCAAGCGCTCGCGGTCTCGGACAGCAACGCCTCGAACCAGTGCGCGGTCTCTGCATCCGCCGTCAAAACGCCCGCATTGTAGGCGCTCATCCCCAGCACCCACTCATACCGCGCCCGCTTCGCCGCGGGCAATTCGGGCAGCGAAGACCGGCACGCGTCCACGAACGCATCGTCAAACACCAGCGGCGGCAGATCGGGATCGGGGAAATAGCGATAGTCATGCGCGTCCTCCTTGGAGCGCATCGAGCGCGTCACCCCGCGCTCGGGATCGAACAGACGTGTTTCCTGGACGATGGTGCCGCCGGCCTCCAGCACTTCCACCTGCCGCCCCGCCTCAAACGCGATCGCCGCCTCGATGAAGCGCACGCTGTTCACATTCTTGGTCTCGGTCCGCGTCCCCAGCCCCGCGCCCGGCCGCCGCACGCTCACATTCACGTCCGCGCGCATCGATCCCTCGTCCATGTTGCCGTCGCACGTGCCCGCATAGCGCATCGTCTCGCGCAAATGGCGCACATAGGCCCCCGCCTCGGCGGGCGAGCGCATGTCGGGCTTCGACACGATCTCCATCAGCGCGACGCCGCTGCGGTTCAGATCCACCAGCGAGGCGTCCACCGCCGCATCGTGGATCGATTTGCCCGCATCCTGCTCCAGATGCAGCCGCTCCACCCCAATGGTCTTCGTGCCGCCCCCTTCCAGCTCCACCGTCACCGCGCCCTCGCCGACGATCGGGTGCTGGAACTGGCTGATCTGATAGCCCTGCGGCAGATCGGCGTAGAAATAATTCTTCCGGTCGAACCGGCTCCAGCGGTGGATTTCGCACCCCAGCGCCAGCCCGGTGCGCACCGCCTGAGCCACACATTCGCCGTTGATCACCGGCAGCATGCCCGGCATCGCCGCGTCCACAAGCGAAACATGGCTGTTGGGCGCAGCCCCATAGGTGGCGGACGCGCCCGAGAACAGCTTGGACTGGCTCGTCACCTGCGCGTGCACCTCCAGTCCGATCACCACCTCCCATTCGCCGGTTTCGCCGTGGATGCGGTAGGGCTGGGTCATGGCACGGCGTCCTCGTCAGGGGCGATGATGGTGAGTTCGGGGAAATAGCTGGCAAACCGCGCGCGGTCACGCGTGAGCAGTGTCGCCCCGAGCGTCACTGCGTGCGCGCCAATCAGGAAGTCCGCGAGGATCGCGCTCCTCCTGCCGCCGTCCGAACGGTATCTGCCAAAGGCTTCGCCCGCCCGTTCCGACACGCTCGCAGGCAGGGGGAGCACGGCAATGACATAGGTTTCGAGTGCCTCCTCGATGTCCCCGGGCACGCGGACACGCCCATGAAGCTCGGCCAAAATTACGGTGTCGATTCGCCCCGACTGCCGCCCGACCAAGCCCAATTGTCGTTCAGACCAGTCCTGCCACCGCATGTCACGGTCGAGCACATCGATCAGAACGCAGCTGTCAATCAGGATCACGCGGCAGCGGCTCCCGTATGGTCGCCATATATTCGTCGGTCGTCAGTCCATCGGGATGCGGACCCCTGGCGCGCAGCTTCGCAAGGAACGCGTCGATCTTGGCCTGCCGCTGTTCGGGCGTCAGGGGGTCGCCGGCAACGCGCAACTCGATCACACCCGCCTCGCGTCCGGCCGCCACCTCGACCGGCCGCCCCGGCTCCAGCCCGGCCCAACGCCGCAGGTCGCGCGGGATCGTCACCTGGCCTTTGACGGTCATGTTCGTGCGCGCCGGTTCCGCCATCGTCGCCTCCTCGTAATACCAAAGGTAATACCTCCGCCCACCATGGTCAACGCACCCCCCCGGCCCTACATCGCCTCATGCCCACCGTTCTCGCAAGTCCGCCCAAGGTCGGCATGGTCAGCCTCGGCTGCCCCAAGGCGCTCGTCGATAGCGAACGCATCCTGACCGCCTTGCGCGCCGACGGCTATCATCTCTCGCCCGATTACGCGGGCGCGGACGTGGTCATCGTCAACACCTGCGGCTTCCTCGATAGCGCCAGGGCCGAAAGCCTCGAAGCGATCGGCGAGGCGATCTCGGCGAACGGTCGCGTCATCGTCACCGGCTGCATGGGCGGCGATGCTGATGCGATCCGCGCCGTCCACCCGAGCGTGCTCGCGGTCACCGGCCCGCAGCAGTATGAGGCCGTCGTCGGCGCAGTCCGTGCCGCCGCCCCCACAGCCGCCTCGCCCTACACCGACCTCATCCCCGAAGCTGGTCTCAAGCTCACCCCGCGCCATTACAGCTACCTCAAGATCGCGGAGGGCTGCGATCACCGCTGCTCCTTCTGCATCATCCCCAGCCTGCGCGGCGATCTCGTCAGCCGCCCCCCCCACGCGATCCTGCGCGAGGCCGAGAAGCTCATACAGGCGGGCACGAAGGAGCTGCTCGTCATCGCGCAGGACACGTCCGCCTACGGCCTCGATCTGCGCCACGCCGCCTACCCGTGGAAAGGCGGCGAGGTCCGCGCGCACATTGTCGATCTCGCGCGCGAACTGGGCAAGCTCGGCGCGTGGGTGCGCCTGCACTACATCTATCCCTATCCGCACGTGGATCGCCTGATCGACCTCATGGCCGAGGGCCTGATCCTCCCGTACCTCGACATCCCCTTTCAGCACGCCTCGCCCGCCGTGCTGCGTGCGATGCGCCGCCCCGCCAACGACGCAAAAGTGCTCCAGCGCATCGCCGCATGGCGGGTGCAGGTCCCCGATATCGCGCTGCGCTCCACCTTCGTTGTCGGCTTCCCCGGCGAGACCGAGGCCGATTTCCAGTATCTGCTCGACTGGCTGGAAGAGGCTCAGCTCGACCGCGTCGGTGCCTTCCCATTCGAAGCCGTCGCCGGAGCCGCCGCCAACGCGCTCCCCAATCCCGTCCCCGAACCCGTCAAGGCCGAACGCCACGCGCGTTTCATGGAGGTCGCACAGCGCATCTCCGCCGCCAAACTCGCCACCAGAGTGGGTCGGCATATCGCCACCGTCATCGATGTGGTCGATGGCGAGGGCGGGGCCAGCGGCCGCACCATTCACGACGCTCCCGAGATTGACGGTCACATCCACTTGCGCGATGCCGCCCATCTCGCGGTCGGGGACCGCGCCACCGTCCTCGTTGAGGACGCCGACGCCTACGATCTTTATGGCGTCGCGGTCGATTGATCCTGCGAAAATCTTTTGTTCATGCAGCTTTCGTGCAACGATAGTGCCGTTCCAACCGTTTCGGTCGTAATTCCTTGGCACTGCATGAGTTGGAACCCGATATGATGATTGATCTCGATCGCGAAAGAAGTAGCAGAAAGCTGCTCAGCGGCTGGATGAACGTGCTCATCGGCTATGTCCGGTCGTCGAAGCCCGATCTCACCAACCGCCAGCTCGCGCTGCTCATGTACGTGTACTTGACGTCCGGTCCGCACACCGTGCGCGGGATCGCCGCGAAGTTGCGCGTCTCCAAGCCCGTCGTCACGCGCGCCTTGAATAGCCTGGGCGCGCTCGGCTACGTGCGTCGGCAGAAGGACGAGACCGATCTCAGGAACGTCTTCGTCGAACGCACGCCGCAGGGGCGCGCGTTCCTCGACGCGTTTGCGGCTCTGATCGAGGGGGCAGAAGCCGATGCCGGAAACGGAAGCGAGGACGTCCGGAGCGAACACGCCCTGCGTCGATGAATTTCGCGTCGGCGAGCGCGTCCGTTGCACTTCAGCGCGCGCAACCGTTCATGGCACGCCGGATGGACAGAGCGTGTCCGAACTTTTGCGCGGCGAAACATTCGTTGTCGAGGGCGCGGCCGATGGCTGGCTGGGCGGGACTTGCGCGCATGACGGCTATCCGGGCCACATACGCGCTGCCGACGTCTGCCATGCGGGCGACGCGCCGACACACCGGATCGTTGCGCGCGATGCACTTGTCTTTGCCCGCGCAGACACCAAGGCGCCGCTTGTCGGCCGCGTGCCGATGGGCGCGCTGGTCGCCGCTGCGGCAAGGGAAGAACAGGGCCCTTTCGTCGCCATCGAGGATGGCTTCGTGCATCGCCTCCATATCGCGCCGCTCGCGACTATCGAGGCCGATCCCGTCGCGGTCGCGCTGCGGTTTGTCGGCAGCCCCTATCTCTGGGGCGGGCGCAGTCCGGCCGGGATCGATTGCTCGGGGCTGATCCAGGTCACGCTCGGCCTGTGCGGCATCGATGCGCCGCGCGACAGCGGTCCGCAGCGTACCCTCGGCCGCGAGGTGATGCGCGGCGACGCGATGCGCGGCGACCTCGTGTTCTTCCCCGGCCACGTCGGCATCCTGACCGATCCTGTCACATTGCTCCACGCCAACGCGCATTGGATGACCACGCTAGCCGAGCCGCTCGCCGACGTCGTGGATCGGCTCCGCCCGACCTGTCGCGAACCCGTCCTTGCGGTTCGCCGCCTCGGCTGAGCGCACCCGCACTCACGCCGCCTCCGCCAGCATCGGCTGATCCGCGCCGCCGATCGTTCCCATAACGCGCACCGGTTTGAGTTCGGGCAGGTCGGCATAGCTCAGCACCGGTACGCCCGGCAGCGCGTGACGGAGCGCACGCGCCAGCGGGCGGCGAGCGACGGGCGAGACGACCAGCGCAAACGCCTGCCCCGCCTGCGTCATTGCTGCCGCCGCCTCCACCGCCGCCTCGGTCACGCGCCGCGTCAGCCCGGCGTCGAGCGGCCACGCCGCGCCCGGATCGGCGCGCACCGATGCCGCGATCAGCTGCTCCAGATCGTCCCCCAGCGTCAGCGCGCGCAGCGGTTCCTTGACCCCCGCGAGCCGCGCCACCACCAGTTCGGCCAGCGCGGGCCGCATCAGCTCGGCCAGCTCGACCGCGTCCGTGGTTCGATGCGCGTTCGCTGAAGCCGCTTCCACCACGCGGCGGAATTCGCGGATCGGCACGCCGTCCTCTAGCAGCGCCTGACACGCCGCCGTCAGCGTCGCGAGCGACAGCAGCTTGGGCACCAGCCCCGTCACCAGCGCGCGCGCCGAGCTTTGCAGCCCGTCGAGCAGGCGTTGCACATCGTCCTGCCCCAGCAACCGCCACGCGTTCGCCTGCAGCACTTGCGCAAGATGGGTCGCGATCACGGTCGGGCAATCGACCACGGTATAGCCCGCGACGATCGCGCCCTCGCGCCCCTCCTCGCCGATCCACAGCGCGGGCAGCCCGAAGCTCGGGTCCTTGGCCGCGCGCCCGGAAACCGCGTCCACCACCGTGCCCGGATCGAGCGCCATCCACTCGCCCGGCCACGCCTCGTCCTCGGCCTGCGGCGCGCCGCCGATCACGATCCGGTACTGGCGCGCGCCCAATTCCATGTTGTCGCGCACGCGCACCGGCGGCAGCACGAAGCCCAATTCGCGGCTCAGCTGCTTGCGCACGCCCGTCACCCGCGCGATCAGCGGCGCGCGCTTGGCCTCGTCCACCAGTCCGATCAGCCCGTAGCCGATCTCCAGCCCCGCGAGCGCATGGTCGGTCACCTCGTCCCACCCGATGCTCGCCTCGGGCAGCGCGCCGTCGCCATGCTCCACCGGAGTACTCGCCTCCGCCTCGCCCGCCGGCTGGGACAGCCGCCACGCGATGAACCCCGCTGCCCCCGCCGCGCCCATCGCCAGAAGATGCGGCATGCCGGGCAGCAGCCCCAGCATCGCCAGGATCGCCGCGACCGCCACCCAGGCGCCGGGCTCGCGGAACTGGCTCAGCACCTGGCCCGTCAGATCCAGCGGCGAACTCACGCGCGTCACGATCACCGCGGCCGCGAGGCTGAGGAGCAGCGCTGGCACCTGTGCCACCAGCCCGTCGCCGATCGCGAGCAGGATGTATTGCGACGCCGCGTCGCCGATCGACAGCCCGTGGCTGATCACGCCGAGCAGCAGCCCGCCGATGATGTTGACCGCAAGGATGATGATCCCCGCCACCGCATCGCCCTTGGTGAATTTCGATGCGCCGTCCATCGATCCGTAGAAATCCGCCTCCAGCGCCACGTCCGCGCGCCTGGCCTTGGCTTCGTCCGCCGTCAGCACGCCCGCGTTCAGGTCGGCGTCGATCGCCATCTGCTTGCCGGGCAGCGCGTCGAGCGTGAAACGCGCCGAGACTTCCGAAACGCGCCCCGCGCCCTTGGTGATCACGGTCAGGTTGATGATCGTGATGATCACGAACACGAACAGCCCGACGATGAAATCGCCGCCGATCAGGAACTTGCCGAACGCCTCGATCACATGCCCCGCGACCGCGGTGCCGCTATGTCCGTTCACCAGCACTGCGCGCGTCGATGCGACGTTCAGCGCCAGACGCAGCATCGTCGTGAACAGCAGCACGGTTGGAAACGCGCTGAAATCGAGCGGCCGCTCGCTCTTGAGCGAGACCATCAACACCGCCAGGCTGACCGCAATGTTGAAGATGAAGAACATGTCGAGCACGAACGGCGGCACCGGCACCACCATCAGCCCGACGATCGCCAATATCCCGAGCGGCAGCAGCGTCGCGCGCCCGAAGCCCGCGCCGCCCAACCGCCGGAAAACCGCCGTGATCGCGCTCACCGCGCCACCCGTTTGACGTGCGCCGCCGGAACCCCGACGCTCACGCTCCGAAGTCCGCCAGCATCAGGTACGCCGCGCGCGCGTACAGCTGCCCGGGCCCGGCCACCGCGCCCGCCGCCGCGAGCAGCACCGGCTGTGTCGGCAAAGCCGGGGCAGGGGAGTGCGCTCCCCCGAACCCCGCCGCAATTCGCTCGTACACCGCTCCCAGGCTGCGCATCGATCCATCGCGCGCGAAGAACACCGATCGGTTGTCGCGCACCGCATGCGGCGCGGCATGCGCGGCGGGCCCGTCCGGATCGCGGGCCAGCGCACGCAGAAATCTGGTCGCGCCGCCCAGTCCCAGAAAATGCGCCAGCCCCAGCTCGGCGGCGCCCACCGCGCGTCCCAGCCGCGCTTCGAGTGCGGACCTGTTGTCCGCCGCGTGCGCGCCCGCCATCAGCGCGGACACGCGCGCGTCCTTCTTCAGCGCCAGCACCGCGTCCCGCATCGCCGGATCGCCGATGTGGAGCTTGCCCCCCACCCACGTCACCGCGTCCGCCGCCCACCCCAGCCCATGCGCCGCACCATGACGCTTGATGACCGAAAGCCAGGTCGAATCGATAAACTGGAAAAGCCCCGATGCGCTGCTGCCGCGCGCGTGCGCTGCAGGGTTGAGTCCGCTTTCGCGCTGCGCCTGGCCTAACAGATATGCGAAATCCACCCCCGTCGCGGTGGCGGCTTTTGCGATGGTGGCGGAAACTTGCGCCGCGTCGGCGGCGAGCGTGCGGATGTGCATGCCACCGCCGTGCAAGCGCCGTGCCAGTCCGCTAGGGCCGCAGTACCCGCGTCGCCAGCCGCCCATCTGGCCCATAGGCCGCCACTGGCGCGCGGCCCGTCGCACGCAGCAGCGCGTACATGCGCCGGTCGAGCACCGCGCGCGCGAAGTTCACTCGCCGCGCCGCGTCCCGGTTGAGCTCGGCCGCCGCCACGATCCGCGCGCGGGGCACTTCGGCCGCCAGCGCCTCGGGATCGCGGTCCGCCAGCGGCGCCAGCGCGGCGAGCTTGGCACGCGTCGCCGCCGCCAGCGCATCCAGATCGCCCGCGTCGAGTGCCGCAATCTCGTCCGCTGTCCGCAGCGCCAGCGTCTCCAGCGCCGCCGCCGCCGCGTTCACTCGCCGCCGACCGCGTTCAGCGAGACCATGCGCTCGGCGAGCTTGTTCGCGTCGAGCGGATAGCGCCCCGCCTGGATCGCGCTGCGCAGCGCGTCCAGCTTGACACGGTCGAGCGGCGGCGCGCTGCGCGCCGTATCGGCGGCGGCGGGGCGGGCGCTGACGCTGGCGGCTCCTCCCAGCGAAGTCACATTGGTCATCGATCGGTCCTCGGGTTGGAGTGATTAGCGTGGAAGACGGCCCGCGTCCGCCGCCTTTAAGCCTTCCATCGAAAGAATTCCGCTCTCGCTCACCGCGCCGCGCAATCGCGTACCCGTGGCGCTGTTGACGGCCGCGATCCATTCGCCTTGCGCGCCATCCGTCGCTGCCGCGCCCACCGCTTCCACGCTGAAGCCCGGACGCTCGATCCTCAGCCGCACCGCCTCGCCGCGCCGCACCACCAGCGGCTCGGCGAGCGCGTCGGCACGCAGCACGACGCCCGCTGCCAGCGCGCGTCGCGCCACGCGCCCCACCGCCTGCGCCGGATCGGCGAGTGCGCCCGGGACCATCCCTGGCGCGGGCGTCAACGCAACGTCGTCCCCCGTCAGAATTGCGCCGCGCGCGATCGGCCGCGCCGCCGCCAGCACTGCGAAGCGCACCGGCATCGGCGCGGCGGCGGCGAGGACGAAGGCGAGCAGCAGCAGGAGCGGGCGATGGAAGATCATGCCCAACCCATGCAACTCACGCGCCAACCGCGATCGCTCGCGCGCCCGCTCAGCGCACCGTCATGGTCACGCGCAGGAAACTGGCCGCGATCTCGGTCGTGTCCGCGCGCCCGCTCCGGTTCTCGCGCTCGAACAGCGCGCGCAGCTCGTCGCGGAACGCTGCCCCCGTACCCGCCTTGTCCGCTGCCTCGACCGCGTTCATCGTCGGCCCATAATATTGGACGAAATCGTCGAGCATCGCGGCCGGTGTTCCGGCGCGCGTGAACACGAAGCTGTCCTTCCTGAACGCGATGTCCTCGCGCGCGATTCCCGCCGCGCCAAAGCGCTCGGTTACCGTGCTCTCCACTCCCCACAGCATCGGGCTCACGAACCCGGCCGGTGGCGGCGGCGTATAGGCCGCGCTGATCTTCAGGATTTGCGCAACCAGCGTCGGATCGTTCGGGATCCAGTTGCCCATCACGATCCGCCCGCCCGGGCGGGTCACGCGCACCATCTCCCTTGCGACATCGTCGGGCCGGGGCGCGAACATTGCGCCAAAGATGCTCACCACCAGATCGAACGATCCGTCCTCCAACCCGACGAGCGCGCTCGCGTCGCCTTCCTCGAACCTGAGGTTGCCAAGCCCCTCGGCCTGCGCGCGCGCATTGCCCGCCGCCACCAGATTGGCCGCGATATCGACGCCAAGCACATCGGCACCCAGCCGTGCTGCGGGGACTGCCGTCGTGCC
>JBBQJX010000014.1:0-12679 GCA_038326295.1 Sphingomonadales bacterium | reverse complement strand
AGCCCTTTGGCGGGCAGCGCGGACATCGCCGCAAGCGCGCTCGCGATCGGCGCGGGGGCAGTCGCCTTCACGCCCGATCCGGTTGCAAGCGGCCTGCGCATCACGCCGCAGATCCAGGCCGCGCTCGGCCGTGCGAACACGCTGACCATCCGCAGCCGCGATGGCGTCACGTTTGCGCCGGGAACCTACGGCTTCGGCGCGCTCGCGCTCGATACGCCCGTGCTCGGCCTGATCGACAACGGCGGCGCGGTGGTGCTCAACACCGGCGCACTCGCGCTTTCCAACGATGCCGCGCAGGCGCTCACCTGCGCCCTCGCGTGCGGCACGGGGACGCTGACGGTCAACGCGAGCAGCATCGCCTTCGGCTCGGGCCAACTGCGGCTCGCGGGCTTCGGTGGCGGCGTTGCGCTCGCGGCACCCGGCGGCACCACGTTCAGCGGTGGAGACAATACGAACACCGCCGCCAACAATGGCGCGGCAGGGCTGGACGCGGGCAGCGCGCCGCTGTTGCTCGCAACCCCGTTCCTCGGCGATCGCGCGCTGCCGCTAAAACCCGGCCAGTCAGCGCTGTTGCCGCGCCTCGCGCTCGCCACCACGGGCACGCTGACGCTGACCGGCGGCGGCACCGCCCCCACGGTCGCGGGCACGCCCGGCGCGCGCCTGTCGCTTAGTGGCAGCGATGTCTCGATCACCGATACGCAGGTCGTCGCGACCGCGGGCGTGCTCGATGTCAACGCCACCGGCGGCATCGTGCTGGCGGGCACCGGCAGCCTTGCGACGCCGGGGTATGCCAAGGTTTTCGGCGATGCATCCAATCCCGTCACGCAGAGTGCGCCGGGCGGCGTGCTGCGGCTGACCGCAGGCAACGGCGGCATCGCGCTCGGCGAGGCGACGACGCTCTCGGTCGGCGGCGGCGTCGGCCGGTCGGGCGAACTTCGCCTCACGGCGGCAAGCGGAACGGTCAGCGCGCTCGGCAAGATCGACGCCCAGACCACCGAAGGCAGCGGCGGCTTTGCGTTGCGGACGCGTGGCGCGTTCGACCTGGCGGGCTTCGCCACAAACTCGGCGAGCGGCTTCGATCGCTTCGTCGATATCCGTACCGGCGCGGGCGATCTCGCGCTGGCGAGCGGCCAAACGCTGACGTCGCGCGATGTCGCGCTCACCGCCGATGGCGGCGCGGTCATGGTCGCGGGCACGATCGATGCCTCGGGCGTCACCGGCGGCGATATCGCGCTTTACGGAGCGAACGGCGTCACGCTGGCGAGCACGGGCAGGCTCGCCGCACGCGCTTCGGGCTACGCCGCGAACGACAGCCGCCAGGCGAGCGGCGGCAATATCGCGCTGGGAACCGATGGCACGGGTAAGATCGCGCTCGCGGCGGGATCGGTCGTCGATGTGTCCGCCACGCGGCTGGGCGACCGGCTCGTTGCCGATGTGCGGGCCGGGCAGACCTATTACCGCCTTGCGGGGGGCGATCGCGGCGGCACGCTGGCGATCCGCGCACCGTTCGATGAAGCAGCAAGCAGCGTGCCGGTCACCGCGGCTGGTACCGTCACCGGTGCGCGCGAGGTTTCGGTCGAGGGGTTCAAGCGCTTCGATCTCGAGATGCTCGCAAAGCCCGCATCGGGCTTCACCGGGGTCACACTGGATAACGGTGTCGCGGTCATCGACGTGGGTGCGGCGGGCAATAACGCTATGGGGGACAACAACGTCTTCGCAGGCAAAGGCGTGGGAACGATCCCGTCCTTCGTCCAAGGTTTCAACCTCGCGGGCTCGGTCGGCAAGCTTGGCGGGCTCGGCACCTATGTCGCGCGACCGGGGATCGAACTCGATCACGCGGGTGGCATCCGCCTCGCGTCCAACTGGAACCTCGGGGCGGGCACCGTCGATGTCGCCGCCGCCGTGGCGGCCGGGGATCTGGCGGCAAATCCCGCACTTCCGGGCCAGTTCTACGTGGTACCGGGGCGCGAGGCCGATCTGTTCCAGCGCTTCACCACGCTCACCTACCGCGTCGGCGGCACGGCGGAGGGCGAGCCGGGACTGTTGACGATCCGCGCGGGCGGCACGCTCGATCTGGCGGGCAGCCTGACCGATGGCTTCTTCGCCTTCCGTGATCAGACGACGCCCGAAGCATTGTCCTATGCATTCGGCGGCGGAGCGCGGGTGGTGCAGCCGCTCGTCACCCCCGATTGTGCCAATGGCGATTGCACCAGCGTGCAGCCGTTCGATCCGAACGGCGTCTTCGATTTCACAACCGCGATCACGATCGATCTTTCGATGCTCGGCGCCGGGCCGACGCTGGCGATCCCGCCCGGGTACAACGCGGCCGCCAATGGCGCTGCGCCGAGCGGCGGCGATCCGCTGGGCACGGCGGACCTGTTCCCGCGCCTGACGACCGCGACGGGCACCCGCGCGGCGGGCAGCTGGAGCTACCGGCTGGTCGGCGGCGCGGACCTGACCGCGCGCGCCGATGCGCCGAGCGCCAATCCGCTCGCCACCCGCACCGATCCCGCTGCGGGGGTGACCGTGCGCGGCGAGACGAGCTATGCGGTCAACCCAGGCTCGGGGCCGCAGACGTTTTCGGGCAGCCTGCTGACACTTGCCTTCCCCAGCAGCGCGCTTGGCGGCCAGTTTACGGGTTTCATTGCCGATCCTGCCAACTTCACCCGGACTTTCATCGACAACACCGGCGTCGACCTTAACGCGGCCACGATCCTGTCGCTCGCGGGGCCGGGGGGCAGCAACGATCCCGTCGGCACCTTCCTGAACGATCGAGCCAACGCCTTCTTTGCCGCTTTTCCCGATCGGGTGCAATTCGGCACCGATCAGAACGGCAACAACGCGGTCACCACGACGATCGATCTCGCGGGGCAGTTCCTCGCAAGCATCGCGGCCGACTATGCGGGCGTCGCGGCCGCCGCGACCGGCTACGCGCAGCCGAGCGTGCCAACCGGCGCGCCCACCTTTGCGACCAATTACGTGCGCACCCGCGTGCGCACGGGCACTGGCAGTATCTCGGTCGCGGCGGCGGGTAATATCGATACCACCAACGGCGCGGTCGTCCAGCGCCTCTCGGCGGCAAACACCAATCCCGCCGCGCTGCTGCAGGTGGGCGGCACCGCCATCTACACGGCGGGCGCGCGCGCCGATCTGTCCGCGCGCACGGTGGCTGGCCGCAGCGTCGATCCGGCCGGGCACATCGATGCGACATCGATTTTCGCCTCGCTCGATCCCGCGAGCTTTACTCCCGTAGTCGATGCGCTCGCCGCCGATCCGCTGGACCTCGAAGGCGGTGGGAACGTCTCGCTCACGGCGGGCGGCGACGTGCTCGGCCGACGCGACGTGCAGGGCGGGTTCCGCCTCGGCTCGGGGCGATCGTCGTTCGTCGGCACCGCCGATCAACCGTACCGCTTGGGCCAGATCGATCGCATCACCACGATCGCGGTCAACCCGCAGCTGTTCCAGACCGGCGTGGCGACACTCGGCGGAGGCGCGATCCGCGTCAGCGCGGGCCGCGATCTGTCGGACCTGACGGTTGTGGACAATGTCTCGATCGTCACCGCCGACGTGGGCGGCGGCGCGCAGGCGGCAACGACCGCGCTCGCCACCGTTGGCGGCGGCGACGTGCGGCTGAGCGCGGGACGTGATGTGGTGAGCGGCCTGTTCGATACGGGCCAGGGCACATTTGCCCTGCGCGCGGCGGGCGATATGATCTCGACGGGCCAGCTCGCGCTCAACGCCAATTCGACCGTGAGAACCAGCAACGCCGTGCGCGTGCGTGTCGCCGATTCAACCGCCACGCTCGACGTGATCGGCCAGGCGACCGTGCGCGATATCAACGCGTTCGGGGTGAGCGTGTCTGGCCAAGGCTTCCTGAACGGCATTGGCACGCCCCAACTGAACGAGAATGCTCGCAATTTCTTCACCCCCGTCGCGGGCTTCGCGCTCACTGCAAACGGCGCTTTCACACTTCAGGACTACGGGTCCGAACTGCCCGGACTGACCAGCGCGGTCGTCCCCCAGGCGGTGTTGCCGGGCAGCGTCTCGCTCGTCAGCCTGACCGGCGATCTGGTGCTCGCGCCCTCCAATCTGTTCGAGCTGTGGCTCTCGCCCAGCCCGATCGGCCAGCTCTCGCTGCTCGCGGGCGGCAATCTCCGGCCGGTGGGCGTCACGATGGACGATGGCGATCCGGGTCTGCTGCCTGGCTATTTCTCGACCTATAGCGCGGACGTCGGCACGGGCCTCCCGATCATCGGGCGCCTGTTCGCCTTCCCCGCCGTGCTCTCCACCACCACCGACGCAGAGCGCCGCCTGCTGCACAACAGCAGCCCCACCCACGCAGGAGATAGCGCTCCCGCGCGGATCGCGGTGGGCGGCGACATCGATACGCTGCGGCTCAGCACGCCCAAGCAGACCCGCGTCTACGCCGGGCAGGATGTGCTGAATTCCGCCGTGTTTGCGCAGAACCTCGCAGCGTCCGAAGTATCGCGCGTCTCGGCGGGACGCGACGTGATCGCGACCAACATCATTGGCCAGCGACACGAGGGGGCGAACTTCGTGGGTGCCTCGCTGCCGATCGCACAGGGCAACACGTTCGTCATCGGCGGGCCGGGCGCGCTGTATGTGGAAGCCGGGCGCGATGCCGGACCGTTCCTGACCTCGGTGGTAGCCACCGCGCAGAACGGCGCGGGACGCCAGACGCTTGGGGGCGGCGTACTCTCGGTCGGCAACGAGTGGAACCCGTGGCTTGCGCCGGTCGGGGCCAGCGTGAGCGTGCAGTTCGGCACCTCCAAGGGTGTGAACTATGCGGGACTGCGCGACGCGTATGTCAATCCGGCCAATGTCGACGCGTTGGCAGACGAGGTGTTCGAGCAGGTGACGGATAGCTTCGGCCGACCGCAGGCGGATCGCACGAGGCCGATCTACGCGCCGATCCTGATAGCATGGGCCCAGGCAAATGCCGCGCCCGAGCTGATCGCAGCCTATGGCACCACCAGTGTGACGGTGGCGCAGGCCTATGCGGTGTTCAAGGCCTTGCCCCAGCTCCGTCAGCGGCAGTTCCTGATCGAGAACGTGTATTTCAACGAGCTGCGGCAGACCTCGATCCCCACGAGCGTGTCCTACCTCAAATACAGCCGCGGCTACCGCGCGGTGAACACGCTGTTTCCGCCATCATCTGGCTATACCGCGAACGATCTTTCGGGCGGCGGCGGAACGGGAACGATCCCGGTGGAGACGGGCAATCTCGATCTGCGGCTCGCAACGATCCAGACATCGCGCGGGGGGAATATCGATATCCTGGGACCAGGCGGACGCGTGCTCGGCGGTTCGACGGTACGGACCTCGGCGCAGGCGGCGCGGCGACTGACAATCGCCGAGCGGGTTTATGACGGCCTGCCGACCGCGAGCGTGCTGGCGAGCGATCCGCTGCTCGGGCGCGGACCGTTCCCGACAACGATCGACTCGATCCCGACGGGTTTCGAGGGCGTCCTGACGCTGCGCGGCGGACTGGTGAACGGTTTTGTCGATCAAAACTTCCTGCTCAACCAGAGCCGCCTGTTCACCGAGGCGGGGGGCGATATCGCGCTCTGGTCGTCGAACGGCGATCTGAACGCGGGCGCGGGGCCCAAGACAAGTGCGAACTTCCCGCCGGTGGTGGTCCGCGTGGGGCCCAACGGCAATTCCGAAGTCGATGCGGTGGGCGGGGTGACGGGTGCGGGCATCGCGGCCTTCCAGCCCGCCCCGGACGTGCCCGCCCCCAACGTGTTCCTCATCGCGCCGCGCGGCACGGTGGATGCGGGCGATGCGGGCGTGCGCGTGGCGGGCAATCTGTTCGTTGCCGCGCTTTCGGTTGCGAACGCGGACAATTTCTCGGTCGGCGGCAGCGCGTTCGGCATCCCGGCGGGGCCAGTGGTCAATGTGGCGGCGGCATCGGCGGCAGGCGCGGCTTCGGCAGCGGCGCAGCAGGCGGCGGCGGCGGCTTCGAACGCCACCAACAGGCGCTCGATCGATCCGCTATCGCGCATCTTCGTCGATGTGCTGGGCTATTACGGGGGACCGGACCCGTGCAACCAGATCCCGCGCCCGGCCAACTGCCCGGCGACGCGGTAGGGTTCACTCGCGCGATCGGATCCAGAAAGGAGTTCGCGGGTCGCTCGTCAGTTCGATCACCGTGGCGCGGTGGAGCACGCCGCCGCGCGGATCGCGGGCGACCACGCGCACGGTGAAGCGGCGGCCGCGCAGCTCCTCGGTGACGGGGGCCGGACGGGTGGGCTTGAGGCTGAGCGCGTCCGGATCGATGCCAATCGCGCGCTCGGTGTCCTCAGGTTCGGGCGGGCCGCCCGTCATCACCTCGCGCGCGAGCGGAGTGGCGTTATCGCCCGAAAAACCGCCGCTCTCGCCGAACCACAGCGTGACCGAGGGCAGCAGCCGCGCGTACATCGCAGGCGTCATGCCGTTCACGCGCGCGAGTTCGCCAAGCGTGGTCAGATCGCCATCGCGCGCGCGGATGCCGCGCGGGGCGTAATCGGCGTTCTCCGCGCCGAATGGGCGGCGTTCCTCGTCGTCGTCGCGCCAGTCGAGGAAACTGTCGGTCAGGGTGTCGAGATCGCGCCCGCGCGCGCCCGCGAGTTGGAACATGCGGCGCACCTCGTTCTCGGCGAGCACATTCAGGGGAATCTTGCCGCGCTCGTCCTCCAGCGAGATGGTCAGCTGCGCGCCGTCGATCGCCATGACCACCGGCCGACCGTTGAAGGGCAGCCGCCGCTGCGCCGGGGAAAGCGATAGGTCCACGATTGCCAGCGCGGTGGCGCTGTTGGCGGCCGCTTCGAGCCGGGCGCGATCATACTGCGCCTGCGCTTCGACGATCGCGGTCCGGTTCTGAAGGATCGTATCGTAGGCCAACCCTGCCAGCGCAACCGACGCGATCAGCACCGTCACCATCGCAAAGCCGCGATCGCGCCTCACGGCAAGGACTGGCCCTTCTTGAACGGGCGCACGAGCTGAATTTTGGAGCGCAGCTCCTCGGTGATCGCGCGCCCGTCATCGACGGTGCGGATCACGCGGGGGCGCAGCAGGATCAGCAGTTCGGTCCGATCGGTGCTGTTATCGGTCTGGCCGAAGAGGAACGGGCCGATGATCGGGATGCGGCTCAAGAGCGGGATGCCGCTGCGGCCGCGCGAGCTGTTGTCCGAAATGAGGCCGCCGAGCGCGATGGTCTCGCCGTCCTGAATGGCGATGGATGTTGCGATGCGCCGCGTGCTGAACGTGGGGGACTGCGTGCCTACCGCGCCGCCGCCATTACTGCTCGAGGTCGGCTGCACCTGGCTCACCTCCTGCGCGATATCGAGCAGGACGAGGCCACCCGCGTTCACGCGCGGCGTGATTTTCAGGATCACGCCGGTATCGCGGTAATCGATCGCGTTGGTGGTGCCGCCGATCGCGCCCGAGGTCGTGATGCTCCCCGTGCTGACAGGTACCTGGTTCCCGACCTGCAGGCTCGCGGTCTGATTGTTGATCACCAGCAGCTTGGGGCTGGAGAGCACATTGACCTTGGTCAGTCCCTCCAGCGCGTTGAGGATGGCGGCGATATCGCTATCGGCATAAAGGAAGGAGAAGCCGGGGAACTGGCGGATGATCCCGGGAAGCGCGCTGGCACCCGTACTGCCGTTCGCGTTGCGCGTAATCACGCTGGATGGTGAGTTCTGGGTGAGGACGCTGCTGGTATTGCCTGATTGGAAGATTGTCTGCAGGCCGTAACGCAGCGATTTGGTCAGGCTGACCTCGCTGATGGCAGCCTCGATCAGTACCTGCGCGGGTGGGGTATCGAGCTGGCGCAGCGCATCCTCGATCAGCGCGTAGTCGCGGCTGTTGCCATAGACGAGGATCGAATTGGTGCTCTCGTCTGCGGTGATCGTGGCGTTGAGCGCAAGGCTGCCTCCCGCCGATTGCCCCGCCGCCGCGCCCGCGAGGCGCGCGGAGGCGGGGATGTTATTGAGCGGGCTTTGCGGGTTGCCACCGCCAAAACCGGACGCGCCGCTGGTTCCGCCGAAGCCGGTGCCGCCTGTTCCGGTCGCGCCGAAGCCGCCGCGCGCCGAGCCGGTGTTGCCTTGTGCGTTCGCGCCGCCGAAGCCACTGCTGCCGCTGCCCGCGCCGAAGCCGCTATTGCCGTAGCCGCCCGATGCACTGCCGATCTGGCGGCCGCTGCCGATCGCATCGACCGATCCGGGCTGGCCGGACGCAACCGTACCGCCGCCACCCAAGGCGGTCAGGATCACCTTCGCCAGATCGGCGGCGCGGCCGTTCTGAACGCGGTAGAGGAACATGCGGGGCTGCGAACTCTCGCCCTCGCGGTCGAGCACCTCGATGAAGCGGCGCGTATCCTCCAGATACTGTCGCTGGCCGGTAATCGCGAGGATGCCGTTCAGCCGGTCCATCGCGATCAGGCGCACCAGACCGTTGGTGGGCGCGCCCGGAGCGTTCAGGAGCTTGTCCAGCTCGGGCACGATCAGGCGCGCATCGGTGCGCTGCGGCACGAACAGTCCGAAGGCGACGCCGCGCAGCCAGTTGACATCGAACTGTTTGACCAGACCCTGCACCGCAGCGCGCTGGCCCGTGGTGCCCGCCACCGTCAGCACGTTGCGCGCGCCATCGGCCTGGATGACGACACCGGGCAGGATGGGATCGAGCAGCTTCTTCAACTCGTCCGCGCTGACGAACTGGAGCTGGATCGTCTCGCGCGTGAAGCCAGCGATCTCGCCGCCGGGGCTGGTGAGCGGCGCACTGCCCTTGGCGGTCTCGACGGGCTGGATCTGGAAGACCCCGCCCTGGGGGACGAGCGCGAGGTTGGATTGCTTCAGCGCATCCTCGAACAGGCGCAGCACATCCGCGCGCGCAACCGGATAGGGCGTGGCAAGCGTGATGGGATTGACGATGCCGGGCGTGACCGCGAATTTGAGGCCGAGGATATCGCCGAGCACCGCGCGCGCGACCTCGTTCACGTCCGCACCCCGGAAATTGAGCGTGACGTCGCCGGCGCGCGGCGGCGAGGCCGGGGCGAGTGCTGGGGTGGCGATGGCGGTGCCGCCGAGTATCGTGGCGCGGACGTCGCCGCGCGGGGCGGGCCGATAGGACGCGGGGGCGGCTGTACCGCGCGTGGGCGTGGGCGGATCGTAGCCGAGCAGCGGCTCGGGGGCCCGCGCGCAGGATGCGAGGAGCAGGATGGTCAGCGCGGCGAGACGGCCCCGGGGGGCGCGGGCGATTGGCATCAGGGATGTTCCACGTCGTCTTGTGTCTGCGCGGCTGCGGCCTGAACCGCCGCTGTCTCGCCGACCGCGAGCACGCGCCGTGTACCCCCATTGCCGAAGGTAGCGCCACCCTGCGCGATCGAAAGCACGCGCCACGCGCCCAGCCGCGCGCCCGGGCGCAGCGAATGCACCTTGCCCGCCGCATCCCGAACCACCGCAATCGCGACGCCACGCGCGCGCGCCGTACCCACCAGCGTGGCACCAAGAAAGGGATCGGCAAGGACGATGCCGCCCGGTAAGGACGGTCCAGCGACGGCGGCGGGATCGATGCGGCGCGACGGCGAGAACAGCGTGCGCTGCGCGATGGCGGATGCAGCCACCATGGGAAGCGGAGCTGCTGCCGTGGTGAGCACCGATTGCGCGCGCGAGGGGGGGATGTCGGGGAGCGGGGTGGCGAGTGGGACGATCGCCTGCACGATCAGCCCGAAGACGAGCGCCGCCACCGCCAGCGCAGGCGCGAGCGGGGGCCTAGCGCTGGGAGCGGGCGGCATCGAAACGCACGGAAAGATCGAGGCGGACATCCACGGGGGCGGAGCGTGCGGTCTCGAGCGCGCGATCGGCGGTGACGCCGAACTGTTCGACGATGAGCCAGGGCCTGTCGTTCTGCACTGCGGCCAGCAGCGGCCCGACGCGCTCGGTGGGCAGTGTGAAATCGGCGCGGACCGCGACGCTGCCGGGGGGAGCCTGGGTTTCCTGGACGGAGGCGACGGTGGCCTTCTGCGCGCGGGCCAGCGCAACAACACGTTCGCGCAGCAGATCGGTCGCGAGCGCGGCGCTGGGGGCCTCGATGGCGTAATCGGCAGCGGCAAGGTGCTGCGAACGGATCGCGGCGCGGGTGGCGCGCATCGCGCCGATGACGCGCTCGCCACGCGCATAGGTGAGCAGCAGGCGCTGGCGCTCTTCCTCGCGCGCATCGAAGCCCGCGAGCACGGGCCGCACCAGCGCGAACCAGGCGAGCGCGATCAGCAGGACGAGAATACCAAGCGCGATCAGCCGGCGCTCGCGAAGCGCGAGGCGGTTCATCGCGGTTGAACCTTGAGGGCGGCCGGCGCGGCGCGTTCGGCGGTGAGATCGAATGGCTGGTAGCGTGCGAGCGCGGGGGCGAGATCGGAGGTGGACGGGCGCACGCTTGCAAATGCACCCGAGCGGCGCAGCGCGGCGATGGGATCGATGGCTTCGGTGGTGAAGCCGGTGAGGCGCAGGGCATGGCCGTCCCATGTCAGACGCTGGACCCAGGCGGGGCGCGGGAGGGCGGTCGTGGCGACGGCGAGCGGAACGAGCGGATCGTGCACGGCGCGCCTCGTGACGAGGGCGGCGCGGCGCGCGTCTTCGGCGCGGACGCGCGCGCGGGCGCGCTGCGCGAGCTGGACCGCGTCGGACTGGGTATCGACGGTCTGCGTCAGTCGCGCGATGTCGGCGGCGTCGCGCCAGACTGCGAACCCGATGTTCGCGAGAAGCAGCAGCGCGGCGGCGAGCCACCAGTTGCGGGGGTCCGTCCACGGCGGGCGGCGCGCACCCGCGTCTGCCAGGGCGGGGAGGAAATCGAAGCAGACCGCCCCCGCCCCCTCGTCGATGGCAAGTGCGAGGGGCGAAAGTCCAAGATCGGCGGCGCGGGCGAGCGCTGCGTTCGCGGTTGTGCGGGTCACGACGGCGAGGCGCACACTCTGGCGACCCGTCGGCGCGTCCCCGGTTGCCGTCTGGAAATCGAACACCGCGCTCGCCGGATCGAGCGGGGTGAGCCGATCGAGATCGAGCGCGAGAAGGCGGCGCGTATCGGCACGCGGCAGGCGCGGCAAGACGACCTCGCGCACCAGTGCGGCGACGCGGGGCAGCGCGATGACGACCTTCCCACCGGCCGGCGGCGAGGCAAGCCGGCGGCCGTCGCGCAGGAAGATGGGCTCGGGGCCGGACAGCAGCGCGACAGTCCGCGCGCGCGCATCGCCGCTGCGAAGCGCGCGCGGGATCATCGCGGCGAGTTCGTCCACCCACCACGCTGCACCCGCGCGCAGGTGCGCGCCCACGGTGGCCATATCGGCATTGAGAAAGTCCGCGACTGCCATCAGCGGCCCTTACACCGACCGTTGCCGATGTTGAGAACGCATTGCGTATCGACCGTCGCGACCGGGCGGATCAGAAGATCGGGCCAGTGGCGGCGATCGCCCGGCGCAAAGGCGAGACGCAGGCGGACGAGTTCGGGCGGACCGGGATTGCGGAACCAGCGATCGCGCCAGCGGCGCAGATTATCGGGCGGGGCGGCACCGAAATAGGCAAATTCGAGGCGCGACACATTGCGGAGCAAAATGCGGTCCTCGCGCGGGGGGCCTTTCACGCGCGCGATGTCCGAGGTGGAGGAGAGCACAAGCTCGCTGCCGGTCGAGAGCGACAGGCGATAGTCCGCGAGCGCATCGGGCGCGCGATCCGCCGAGGCGAGGGCAACGAAGAAGAACAGGTCCGCTTTGCCATCTACGTCCGCATAGGGCGAACTCGAATCGTAGCGGGTGAGTGGAACCACATGCTCGATCCGGTCGCGAACGATGGCCTGCGCGGTCTCGACCGAGGCGACCTCGGCGGAGCGCCGGTCCTGTCGCTCCCAGACACGGCGGCCGGTGCCGACTCCGGTGAGCAACAACAGGCCCAGCAGCCCCAGGATGCCAAGGCTGACGAGCAGTTCGAGCAGGGTGAAACCGCGCGCGCGGGTCATCGGTCGGTTGAGGACGGCGCGAACAGGCGCAGTTCGGTCAAGGTGACGCGCGGGTGCGCGGCATCGGGACCGACCGCAACGGTAATTCGTGCGAGCTGGCCCAGCGGGCCGGGCGCGGCGGCGGGATCGATAACGACGCGCCACGCCATCGCGTCCGACTTGCCCGTGCGAGTGCCCGGCTGGGCGGGGATGTCGTTGCCGACGGCGGCAAGCTCGGAGCGGGCGACGATCAGGGCACGGCGGGTTTCGAGCGCGGCGCGGTTGCGCGCGGCCGACTGGCCCACGGTGACGAGTACAGCGCCCAGCACGAGCGTCAGCACCGCGAGGGCGACGAGCGATTCGACAAGAATATAGCCGCGCGCGCGCATTTACCTGACCGTCGCGACCGAAATCGCGCCGGTTGCCGGATCGACCTCGATCCCGGTCTTGCGCGCGGGGCCGCCGAGCGTGAAGCGCGCCGGGGCCGCGCTGCCATCGGGATAGAAGGTTGCGGGAACATCGGCTTCGAGGCGAAGCGGTGGATCGACGCGGAGTTCGCCGCCATCCCAGCGCCAGCCGCCGCCATCGGCATCGGCGGCCAGCCGCGTCGGACGATCGAGGTGGATCGCGGCCGCACGCGCGCGGTGGAGATCGGCGATCAGCGCCTGCGTCTGCGACCGCTGACGCGCGGCCG
>JBBQJX010000013.1:0-12865 GCA_038326295.1 Sphingomonadales bacterium | reverse complement strand
GATGGGCGCGGACAATCTCGCCGACTTCCACCGCTGGCAGGGCTGGCGCGCCATCGCGCGCGCGGTGCCGATTGCCGTTTTTGCGCGGCCGCGTTATGTTGGCACAAGCCTCGTCGCGCCCGCGATGGGGTGGCTGCGTGCCCATCGGCACGCTGCACAGACCGCGCGGGATTGGCCCCGCTGGAGATGTCCCGCGCTCGTGATCCTGCCAATCCGACTGGACCCGACCAGCGCCACCGATATCCGCGCGCGCGATCCGGACTGGGCCGCGCGTCTCGAACGCCCACGCCGACCTAGCGAAAGACCCCCGAATTGAGCGATCCCGCCGCCGCATCCGTCCAGGCCCTGCACGATCTCGTGCTTGCTACGTTGGAGGACGATCAGGCGCTCGATATCGTCACCATACCGCTTGCGGGCAAGTCGGTAATCGCGGATCATATGGTGATCGCGTCGGGACGCAGCACGCGTCAGGTGGCATCGATGGCAAACAAGATCGCGGAGCGTGCGCACAAGGAACTCGGTCGCTCGGTCAAGATGCAGGGGTTGCAGGCAGCAGACTGGGTGTTGATCGATGCGGGCGACGTGATCGTACACATCTTCCGTCCCGAGGTGCGCGTCTTTTACAATCTGGAAAAGATGTGGCTGCTCGATCCCCCCGCCGCCGAGCGGATGCGCCCGCATGGGGACGCGGACGCGGACCCCTCGACCAACACCGGTTTCGACCCGCAGGCCTAACCCGCCGCCGGTTCCAGCACTCCCGAAGCGCTTGCCGCCGGGCGAACCTCACCCCCCAGGCCCGCTGCCAGTGCGCCCGCCAACAGCTGGAAGCGCGTAACCGCGCGCGTCCGCACGATCTCCTCCACCAGCCGATCGAAAATCTCCAGATAGGATCTCGCCGCCTCCGGCCACCCTACCGCGCCACGACGTCGTGCGCGGATCCATGCCCGGTCCGGTGCCACCCTCAATCGTTCCTCGAGCGCCCGCGCGAGGGCTTGCGCGTTACCCACCGGCACGATCGTTCCGAGGCGCGGATCGTCGATCAGCTCGGCAAGACTGCTCGTGCTGTCGGTCGTCACCACGGGTGTTCCCAGCGCCAGTGCCTCGGGAATCACCGCCGGCAGCCCCTCGAAGATCGAGGACAGCGCCAGCACATGCGCGTGCGCCATCACGGGTGCCGGATCGGCGAGATAACCGTGGAAGACCACCCGCTCGCGCAACCCGTGCGCGTCTACCGCGGCTTCGACGATCGCCTGCTCGGGACCGTCGCCCACTATTTCCAGCCGCGCGCCAAGCTGTACAGGCAGGCGCGCAAAGGCCTCCACCAGCAGTTCGACGCGCTTTTGCGGCACCAGGCGTCCCACTACCGCGACCATGGGCGATCCGGGCTCGTCGGATACCTGCACAGGGCCGCCGCGCGCGATCACCGGATCGCCGACCGTGCTTGCCTGATCAGGCCGCATGCCGGAAACGTCGATCGCCTCACGCCGCATCGTCGCCGACAGCGCGACGAAATGATCGATCAGCCGCACGTGGGCACGCAGGAAGGCGCGGTACCAATAGCGGCTGAAGCGAGACTGATCGCTGCGCTCGAAGCTATTGCTGATCTTGGCGACGATGGGCGGACACGCACGTCCCAGCACCAGACGAAGGATGCACGCAATCGAGGTATAGTGATTGCCGGGCACGAAAACGGCGTCGGGCCGCAGGCGGCGCACGGCGGCGATCACTGGCCGGAACATGGCAAGATAATTCTCGACACCTCCGCCGATCATGTCGATTCCCGAAGGGATCTCCGCCATCAGCGGTCCTTCGAGCGCGCCCGCGAACAGGGTCACGCGGCGTCCCTGTTTTACCCATTCGGCCATGTGGCGCAGCGCCGAACGCTCAACGCCTCCTAGCGTGAAGCATTCGAAGAATACAAAAATATGCCGCGCCGCCATGCCGTTCCCTTGTCCGCGCCCCCGCCGCGTTATCCGGTAACACGCTGCCCCTTCCGCCCGGTGCGCGCAAGATATAGTCGGAAAGACAATGGCCGCATCCACCCCCGCCGCCGCCTGGGTGGGGCGGCTGAGCCTGACCGATTTTCGCTCTTACGCACACACCATGATTGTTGCCGCACCCGGGCCAGTCGCGATCACGGGGGCGAACGGGGCGGGAAAGACCAACCTGCTCGAGGCGCTGTCGCTGCTGGCGCCCGGGCGCGGCCTGCGGGGGGCGGCGCTTTCCGACATGGCGCGCGATGAAGGTGCCGGGGGCTGGGCGGTAGCGGCTCGTCTGGAAGGGGTCGGCGCGGCCGATCTCGGGACGGGCACCGTGGCGGGCACGCCCGAGCGTCGCGTCGCCCGCGCGAACGGCGCGGGCGTGGCGATCGGCGCGTTCGGCGAACGGCTCGCGCTCTCGTGGCTCACGCCCGCGATGGACCGGCTGTTGGCGGACAGCGCGGGGGCGCGGCGGCGATTCCTCGACCGGCTGACGCTCGCGCTTGCACCCGGGCACGGACACCACGCCACTCGCTACGAGGCCGCCATGCGTGAGCGCACGCGGATGCTGACGGGCGAGCGTCCCGCCGATCCGGCGTGTATCGCCAGCCTCGAGCGCGCTATGGGCGAGCATGGCGAGGCACTCGGCATGGCGCGCGCCGACACGGTCGAAGCGCTCGGGCCGTGGCTGGACGCGACTGAACCCCCCTTCCCCGCCGCACGCCTTGCGTTCGACGACGTCGGGCTGGCGTCGGACGAACTCGCCCACGAACTCGGCCGTCGCCGCGCGGTCGATACCGCTGCGGGTCGGGCAACTTTCGGCCCGCACCGCGCCGAATTGACCGTCACGCACGTCCCCACCGGGCAGCCCGCGCCGCGCGCTTCCACCGGCGAGCAGAAGGCGCTGCTGATCGGGATCCTGCTCGCGCACGCGGCGCTGGTGGCCGAACGGCGCGGCGCGCGGCCGATCCTGCTGCTGGACGAGGTGGCGGCGCATCTGGACGCGGCCCGTCGCGCGGCGCTGTTTGCCCGCCTGCCCTCGCTCGGCCAGGTTTGGGTGACAGGCACCGAGGCGGCGCTGTTCGAGGGGCTGGCGGCGCAAACGCGGCTCGAAGTTATCCACGGCGAGGTGCGGGCGCTCTGACGCGCCGCAGCCGATTGCGCTCGCGCACGCGCGCGCGCGTGCTTATATAGGGGCATGGCAAGCGGGCCGAACCCGTGCCCCTCCCCTCCCCGCAAGGACGCAGATTTGGCCAGTCAGCCCGCTTACGACGAATCCTCGATCAAGGTCCTGCGCGGGCTCGACGCGGTCCGGAAACGTCCCGGATTGTACATCGGCGACACCGAGGACGGCATCGGACTCCATCACATGATCTTCGAGGTCAGCGATAACGCGATCGACGAGTCGCTGGCCGGATATTGCGATCTGGTGACGATCACGCTGAACGCCGACGGATCGGTCACCGTGACCGATAACGGCCGCGGTATCCCGACGGGCATCCACGCCGAGGAGGGCGTCAGCGCCGCCGAGGTGATCATGACGCAGCTCCACGCGGGCGGGAAGTTCGAGAATGCGCAGGACGATAACGCCTACAAGGTGAGCGGCGGACTGCACGGGGTGGGCGTTTCGGTGGTGAACGCGCTCAGCGAATGGCTGGAGCTGCGCATCTGGCGCGACGGGGCCGAGCACGCGATGCGCTTCGAGCATGGGGTGGCGGTTGCGCCGCTGAAGCAGGTCGGCCCGCAGGGCGACCGGCGTGGCACGAGCGTCACCTTCCTCGCTAGCCCCGAAACCTTCAAGATCACCGAGTTCGATTTCGATCACCTCGAACGCCGTTACCGCGAGCTTGCGTTCCTGAACTCGGGCGTGCGCATCTCGATTGTCGATGCGCGGCACACCGATCGCAAGGAGATCGTGCTGTACTACGAAGGCGGGATCACCGCGTTCGTCCAGCATCTCGACCAGTCCAAGACCGCGCTGATCCCCGCACCCATCGCGGTCGCGGGCGGTGGCAACGGGGTTGCGGTCGAGGTCGCGATGGAGTGGAACGACAGCTATTACGAACAGGTGTTGTGCTTCACGAACAACATTCCGCAGCGCGACGGGGGCACGCATCTGGCAGCCTTCCGCAACGCGCTGACGCGCACGCTGAACGCCTATGCCGAGAAGAGCGGGGCGATGAAGAAGGAAAAGGTCTCGATCACCGGCGAGGATATGCGCGAGGGACTGACTGCGATCGTCTCGGTCAAGCTGGCGGACCCCAAGTTCAGCAGCCAGACCAAGGACAAGCTGGTGTCGTCCGAAGTGCGCGCCCCGCTCGAGGCGCTGATCTCCGAGAAACTAGGCGAATGGCTCGAAGAAAATCCCGGCCCCGCCAAGACCATCGTCGCCAAGATCATCGATGCGGCGGCCGCGCGCGAGGCGGCGAAGAAGGCGCGCGAGCTGACGCGCCGCAAGGGCGCCCTGGACATCGCCAATCTGCCCGGCAAGCTCGCCGACTGTCAGGAGCGCGATCCCGCCAAATCCGAACTGTTCCTGGTCGAGGGCGACAGCGCGGGCGGCTCGGCCAAGCAGGGGCGCAACCGCGAGTTTCAGGCGATCCTGCCGCTCAGGGGCAAGATCCTCAACGTCGAACGTGCGCGGTTCGACCGGATGCTGTCGTCCAAGGAGATCGGCACGCTGATCATGGCGATGGGCACCGGCATCGGCCGCGACGAGTTCAACCTGACCAAGCTACGCTATCACAAGATCGTTATCATGACCGACGCCGATGTCGATGGTGCACACATCCGCACGCTGTTACTGACCTTTTTCTATCGGCAGATGCGCGAACTTATCGAGGGCGGGTTTCTCTACATCGCACAGCCGCCTTTGTATAAGGTCACGAGGGGCCGCAGTGAAGTCTATCTCAAAGACAACGCCGCGATGGACGATTACTTGATCGATGGCGGTCTCAAGGACCAGGTGCTCGAAGCCGCATCGGGCGCGCGTTCGGGTGCGGACCTGCGCGCGCTCGCCGAACATGCGCGCCGGATGCGCCAGGTGATGGCGCATGTGCCGCACAAATACGATTTCCGGATTGTCGAGGCGCTGGCGATGACGGGCGGGCTCGATCCAGCGCGGCTCGACGATCATGCGCTGCGCTACGAGGCGGCGCACAATCTCGTCCAGCGCCTGAACCACGGCAACGAGGCCGAAGGCTGGGAGGCCGAGGTAGCGGCCGACGGCGGCTATCATCTGAGCCACGTCGTGCGCGGCGTGACCGATCATCACATCGTCGATCGCGCGCTGCTGGCATCGGCGGAGGCGCGCAAGCTGCACGCGCTGGCCGCCGAGATGGTCGATGCCTACCGCGAACCCGCCACGCTCGAGGGCACGGCGGTCGATACGCCGAGCCACCTGCTCGAAGCGATCATGGCGATCGGCCGCAAGGGCCTGTCGATCAGCCGCTACAAGGGGCTGGGGGAGATGAACGCCGAACAGCTCTGGGAAACCACCCTCGATCCCTCCGCGCGGACGCTGCTGCGCGTGGACCCGGCGGATGCAACGCAGGCGGACGAGATGTTCACCCGGCTGATGGGGGATGTGGTGGAGCCAAGGCGGGCGTTCATTCAGGAGAACGCGCTGAGCGTGGCTAATCTGGATGTGTGATGCCGCGCATCGACGCCTGGCTATCCGTCAATGAGCACATGACCCGGCTGGCTCGCCACGCGGTCCAGCCAGGCGGTGACGTGCGGGTAATGCGCGAGGTCGAAGCCGCCGTCCGCCGCGACATGCGTGTAGGCGTAAAGCGCGATGTCCGCGATGCCGAACGCCGCACCCGCCATCCACGCGCGGCCGCGCAAATGCGCTTCCATGATGCGGAGTGCCTCTTCGCCCGCGGCCTGCTTGGCGGGGATTTGCACGCGTTTGGCCTCGGGCTGCACATCCCAGCCGCCGCCATAGGTGGCCCAATAGCGCAGCGTGGCGATGTTGGGTTCGTGGTTATACTGTTCCCAGAACAGCCAGCGCAAAGTGTCCGCACGGTCGAACGCGGTGTGCGGCATGAAATGCGTGCCGTCAGCCAGATACCAGAGCGCAGCGTTGCTTTCGGGCAGCAGATGCTCGCCGTCCTGCAGAACAGGAATACGGCCGTTGCTGTTGATGCCGGCCAGAAACTCGGGCGTGCGCGTCTCACCCCTCAGGATATCATATTCGCGCCGCTCGTAGAAGCGGCAAAGGTGGGCGAGCAGCAAACGGATTTTGTAGCAGTTCCCGCTCGCGGCATATTCGTGCAATATCAGGCTCATAACACCTCCAGGACGATCTTGCCGACATGCTGGCTCGCTTCCATGCGGCGGTGGGCGTCGGCGGCCTCGTCCAGCCTGTAGGTCTGGTCGATCACCGCGCGCACTCCGCCGGTTGCGATCGAAGGCCAGACCTCGCGCTCGAGCGAGCGGGCGATGGCGGCTTTTACGGCCATGGGCTGCGGGCGGAGCATCGAGCCGGTCATGACGAGACCTTTCCGCATGATCAGACCGATGTCGACCTCCGCTTTTTGTCCGTGCTGGGTTGCAATCGAGACATGACGTCCGCCAGGCGCAAGGCACTCGAGGTTGCGGGGGATATAGTCCGCCGAAATCATGTCGAGCACGATATCGACCCCCCTGCCCCCGGTTAGCGCGGCGGTTTCGGCGACGAAATCCTGCGCGGTGTAGTCGATCGCTTCCGCACCGAGAGCGCGCGCCGCCTCGGCCTTCGCCGCCGATCCCACGGTCACAATCATCCGCGCGCCCAGCATCCGCCCCACCTGGATCGCGGTCACGCCGATGCCCGACGTGCCGCCATGGGCAAGCACGATGTCGCCTCCGCGCAGCCGCCCGCCTTCGACGAGGTTCTTCCACACGGTGAAGTGCGTCTCGGGCAGGCTCGCGGCTTCGATCATCGTGAGCGCGCCCGGGATCGGCAGGCATTGGCCCTCGGGCGCGGCGGCGTATTCGGCATAGCCGCCGCCGCTCAGCAGCGCGGTCACGCGTTCGCCGACCTTCCAGCGATGCACCCCTTTGCCCAGCGCAACGATCTCGCCCGCTGCCTCCAGCCCGGGGATCGTGGGCGCTCCGGGGGGCATCGGGTAGCGGCCCTTGCGCTGAAGCACATCGGGCCGGTTCACGCCCGCCGCGTGGACGCGGATGAGCACCTCTCCGGGGCCCGGAACCGGCACGGAGCGCTCGACAATGGTCAGGACTTCAGGGCCGCCGGGCTCGGCGGGATCGATGGCGCGCATTGTGTTTGGAAGAGTCATGCGCGCGGGCTTATCCCAACTCGGGCGGCTTGTGGTATGGGGCGGCGCATGGACGCCGACGATCTTTCCCCCATCCGCGACGAAGACCCGCTGCGCGCGCTTGCCGCGCAGGATCTCGACCGCCTGAGCCTTGCCGAACTTGATGGGCGCGTGGCGGCGCTGGCGGCCGAAATCGCGCGGACCCGCTCGAAGCGAGCGGCGGGTGCGGCGGTGAAGGACGCGGCGGACGCGCTGTTCCGACGCGGGTAGCCACTTCGTCTGTCAAGGGCTTGCGCGCCGCCCGAAGCGGGGTGACATTCGCACGACAGCCGGGCGACCACCCCGCCCCCCGGCCATGGAGACCGCTCCCATGCCCTCGTTCGCCCGCGAACTCGAACATACCCTCCACAACGCGCTCGCCGAGGCCGCCAAGCGTTGCCACGAATATGCCACGCTCGAACATCTGCTCTTTGCGCTGATCTCGGATACCCACGCGAGCGCGGTGATGCGGGCGTGTTCGGTGGATACGGACGATCTGACGACGGCGGTCTCGCACTACCTCGATACCGAACTCGGGTCGCTGAAGGCGGACCAGCAGGTCGATCCCAATCCCACGGCGGGCTTCCAGCGCGTGGTACAGCGCGCGATCCTGCATGTGCAGTCCTCGGGCCGCGAGGAGGTGACGGGGGCAAACGTTCTCGTGGCGTTGTTCTCCGAGCGCGAGTCGCACGCGGTCTATTTCCTTCAGCAGGAGGATATGACGCGCCTCGACGCAGTGAGTTTCATCAGCCACGGCATCGCCAAGGTGCCGGGCATGGCGGAAACGCGCGCGATCAAGGGCGCGGACAAGGACGAAGAGGTGAGCGACAAGCCTTCGGCCAAGCAAGGCAAGGGCGGCGAGAGCGCGCTCAAGCAGTTCACCGTCAACCTCAACGAGAAGTCGAAGCTCGGCAAGATCGATCCGCTGATCGGACGCGCAGCCGAAGTGGACCGCACGATCCAGATCCTGTGCAGGCGCTCGAAGAACAACCCGCTCTATGTAGGTGAGCCTGGCGTAGGCAAGACGGCGATTGCCGAAGGGCTGGCGCGCAAGATTGTCGAGGGCGACGTGCCCGATGTATTGAAGCCTGCGGTGATCTATTCGCTGGACATGGGCGCGCTGCTTGCAGGAACGCGATACCGTGGCGATTTCGAGGAGCGGCTCAAGAATGTGGTGACCGAGCTGGAGAAGCTGCCGCACGCGATCCTGTTTATCGACGAAATCCACACCGTAATCGGTGTCGGAGCGACGAGCGGGGGTGCGATGGATGCGTCCAACCTGCTCAAGCCCGCCTTGAGCAGCGGCGCGATCCGCTGCATCGGCTCGACGACCTACAAGGAGTTCCGCTCCCACTTCGAGAAGGACCGCGCGCTGTTGCGGCGCTTCCAGAAGATCGACGTCAACGAGCCGAGCATCGAGGATGCGATCCTGATCATGGAGGGGCTGCGGCCCTATTATGAGGAGCACCACAAGCTCAAATACACCGCCGATGCGATCAAGGCGGCGGTGGAACTGAGCGCACGCTACATCAGCGACCGCAAGCTGCCCGACAAGGCGATCGACGTGATCGATGAGGCGGGGGCGTCGCAGATGCTGCTCGAACTCAAGAAGCGCAAGAAAATCATCACCCAAAAGGAGATCGAGGCAGTGATCGCCACGATCGCGCGCATTCCACCCAAGTCCGTGAGCCTGGACGACAAGGCGGCGCTGGCGACGCTGGAGGCGGATCTCAAACGCGTCGTGTTCGGGCAGGACAAGGCGATCGAGCGCGTGGCGTCTGCCATCAAGCTCGCGCGAGCCGGCCTGCGCGATGCGGTGAAGCCGATCGGCAACTATCTGTTCAGCGGCCCGACGGGCGTGGGCAAGACCGAGGTGGCCAAGCAGCTGGCCTCGATCCTGGGCATCCCGCTCACCCGCTTCGACATGAGCGAATATATGGAACGCCACTCGGTCTCGCGGCTGATCGGCGCGCCTCCGGGCTATGTCGGCTTCGATCAGGGCGGCCTGCTGACCGATGCGGTCGATCAACACCCGCATTCGGTGCTTCTGCTCGACGAGATCGAGAAGGCGCATCCCGATCTGTTCAACATCCTGTTGCAGGTGATGGACAATGGGAAACTGACCGATCACCACGGCAAGACGGTCGATTTCCGTAACGTCATTCTGATCATGACCACCAACGCGGGCGCGGCCGACATGGCGCGCGAGGCGGTGGGCTTCGGTGCGATGGCGCGTGAAGGCGACGATGCGGAGGCGATCAGGCGGATGTTCAGCCCGGAATTCCGCAACCGCCTGGACGCGGTTGTGGCGTTTGACTATCTGCCGCCCGAGATGGTGGCGCGTGTGGTGGAGAAGTTCATCCTCGAGCTCGAGCTGCAACTTGCCGACCGCGAGGTGCACATCACGCTCAGCGACGAAGCCAAGGCGTGGCTGACCGAGCGCGGGTACGACCGGCTGTTCGGCGCGCGTCCGATGGGGCGGCTGATCCAGGAGAAGGTCAAGCAGCCGCTCGCCGAGGAACTGTTGTTCGGCAAGCTGGTGAACGGCGGCGAAGTGCGCGTTGAGCTGAAGGACGACGCGCTCGCGTTCGAGATCATCCCCGCCGCGCCGAAGCCAAAGCCGATCCGCCGCAAGAAGGGCGACGATGCCGCAAACGAGTCGACGGACGAAGCGGTGGAGGTGTAACGATCTCTGTCGTCAAGCCCTAGGTTGCTAAAATTCGGTGTTTTTGTCAACGCGCCGACTATTTAGTCTGTTCCAAGTCACCGATTACCTAAGATGCAGTAAACAGATTTTTATCCATCTTAATTTGTGTAGCAGTTGGGAAGTGTCGGAATTTTTTACACATTCTGTTCGGCCACGTGCGGACATTTGTGTTCCGGATACGAAACAGGTGGCCTTTTGTGCGGCTCTCAGCCCTCGCATTGCAGGACTGACGTTGTTGGCACGGAATTTGCTCGTCTGTGACCGGGGGTCTCGTCGCCCCGGAAGGCATACAAGGAGTACACTATGAAGAAGCTTTTGATTTCAACCGCCGTCCTGGCACTCTCGATGGTTTCGGCCAACGCCGCGATTATCGCGACCCTCACCGGGACGACCAACATCGGCCCGAACGACACGCGGTTCACGTACAGCGTATCGCTTGCGGCCGATCAGGGCATCAAGACGGGAAGCTATTTCGTAATCTACGATTTTGCCGGCTTGATCCCCAGCTCGGAGATCCCGGCTGCTAATTTCAGCTGGTCCGAGCAGAACAGTGGCCCCTTCCCGTTTGCGCAGGGTCATGCCGATTCGCCGAGCGTACCGAACGTGATCTTCACGTATACGGGCGGCGATCTGAACTACGATCCGGGTAACCCGGACTACGTCGGTTCTTCGACCGACCTCGGCACGTTCAGCATCGATTCGATCTACAGCGGTGTAGGCAGTGGGCTCACTTCGGGTGAAGCCGTCAAGAATAGCGGTCCGGAAGTCGATGCGCGCGCGGGTAACACGACTGCGGTCGGCGTGCCGGTGGCGACCACCGTTCCCGAGCCTGCTACCCTGGCGGTCCTCGGCCTTGGCCTGATTGGCGTCGCCGCCGCGCGTCGCCGCTAAGCCCTCGTTTGCGTAAGGTTGTCGCGACCCCATCTTTTTAAGATAGGGTCGCGGCAACCAGCGCGGAGTCCAGAATGAGCGAACTCGTCTTCTACACCCACCCGATGTCGCGCGGGCGGATCGTTCGCTGGATGCTGGAGGAGGTAGGGCAGCCTTACCGGACCGAGCTGCTCGAATATGGCGGCTCGATGAAGGCTGCCGGTTATCTGGCGATCAACCCGATGGGCAAGGTGCCTGCGATCCGGCACGGCGATACCGTGGTGACCGAAAGCGCGGCGATCTGCGCTTATCTGGCAGACGCATTTCCCGAGGCGGGCCTCGCGCCCCCGCCCGGTAGCCGCGGCGCTTATTACCGCTGGCTGTTCTTCGCCGCTGGACCCGTGGAACAGGCAATCATCAACAAGTCGCTTGGGGTTACCGTACCGCCCGACAAGCGGATGATGGCGGGATACGGCGATTTCGACTCGGCTATGGATGGCCTGGAGGCGGCGGTGGCCAACCGCAGCTATGTTGCGGGTGACGCGTTCAGCGCGGCGGATGTGATCGTCGGCTCGCAGATCGGATGGGGATTGATGTTCGGCTCGATCCCCGATCGCCCGGCGTTCCAGGCCTATTGGGCAGGTCTGAAGGACCGCCCCGCGAAGGCTCGCGCCGACGCGATCGACAACGCGTTGATGCCGCCGCCCACCGCCTGATCCACCGGCGCGTTGCTTTTCCACGGATCGCGCACCACGAATGCAGCATTCTCACGAGTGAGAGACCCCCGCGCGTGATCCGCGACGCTGCCATCCTCTCTTTCCCCCAGCCCCGAGCGGCCCCAAGCGCGCTCGAACTCGCGGTGATCGTCCCTACGCTGGACGAATGCGCGAACGTGCGCCCGCTGCTGGATCTGCTCGAAGTCGCATTGCGCGACATCGCGTGGGAGGCGATCTTCGTCGATGACAATTCCAACGACGGCACCGCCGACGCGGTGCGCGAAATCGGCCGCGTCGATCCGCGCGTGCGTGTGGTGCAGCGCGTGGGGCGGCGCGGGCTATCATCCGCCGTGGTCGAGGGGTTCCTTGCGTCGTCCGCACCGGTGCTCGCCGTGATCGACGCGGATTTGCAGCATGACGAGCGCATCCTGCCGCAGCTGTTCGCCGCCGTGGCACATGAGGGCTACGATCTCGCCGTCGGCTCGCGCTATGTCGCGGGCGGTGGCATGGGTGAGTGGGCGGCGGACCGGGTCGCGAAGAGCCAGTTCGCGACGCGGCTGGCAAAACCCATATTGAAGACGCCACTGACCGATCCGATGAGCGGCTTTTTCGTCATCTCGCGCGCGGCGTTCATGGCGGCGCTGCCAAATATCTCGACGATCGGCTTCAAGATCCTGACCGATCTGGTGGCGTCCGCACCCACCGCCATGCGTGCCAAGGAGGTGGCGTTCACGTTTCGCACCCGTCAGCACGGGACAAGCAAGCTCGATAGCGCGGTGGCGTGGGAATATCTGATGCTGCTGCTCGACAAGATGGTCGGGCACCTGATCCCGGTGCGCTTCCTGCTGTTCGCGATCGTGGGCGGGCTGGGACTGGGCGTGCATCTGGGCACGCTGGGCGTGCTCAACCAGGTGGCGCGGGTAGCGTTCGAGGTGGCGAACCCGGTCGCGATCCTGACCGCGATGACGTTCAACTTCGTAGTGAACAATTTCCTGACCTACCGCGATCGGCGGCTCAAGGGCTGGAAGATCGTGCGGGGGCTGGTGTCGTTCTACGCGGTGTGTTCGGTGGGCGCGCTGGCGAATGTCGGCATCGGCAATTATGTCGCCGGTCACCATTACATGTGGTGGGTGGCGGGCATCGCAGGCGCGGTGGTGGGCGCAGTATGGAATTTTGCGGCGAGCTCGATCTTCACCTGGAAGAAGGGTTAGGAAATGCGCCTTCGATCAAGTGAAGGATGGCACTGAAATCCTTGCCCCCCTGTCCCAGCTCGGTGAACCGCTCGTAAAGCGC
>JBBQJX010000012.1:0-13554 GCA_038326295.1 Sphingomonadales bacterium | reverse complement strand
GGGCGTGCTCCGGTCCTGATCCGCCTCAGCCTTCGCCCGCCTTGCCGATAAGTTCACGCAGAACATCGTGCGCCTCGCGCGGCGAGAGCCGATCGGGATCGATTGCGCGCAATCGAGCCGCCAGCGCAGGTGCATCGCGATCGGCCGGGGCGTCGTCCGCCACTGCGGCGAACAGCGGCAGCTCGCCCTCGATGCTCACCATCGGCCGCCCCGCCTCGAGCCGCGCCAGCACCGCCTTCGCGCGCGCGATCACCGGCGCGGGCACACCCGCCAGCCGCGCCACCGCCAGCCCGTAGGATCGATCGGCTGCGCCCGCCGCCACCTCATGCAGGAACACCAGATCGCCCTTCCATTCGCGCGCGCGAAGCGTCGCCAGCTTCAGCCCGGGGAGCCGTTCGGCCAAGCGCGTCAGTTCGTGATAATGCGTCGCGAAGAGGCACCGGCAGCCGAGCCGGTCGTGCACCCATTCCAGCACCGCCCACGCGATCGCGAGGCCATCGTACGTGCTGGTGCCGCGTCCGACCTCGTCGAGGATCACCAGGCTGTTTGCGGTCGCCTGCCGCAGGATCGCGGCGACCTCGACCATCTCCACCATGAAGGTCGATCGCCCGCTCGCCAGATCGTCCGACGCACCCACCCGGCTGAACAGCCGGTCCACGATGCCGATCCGCGCCGCGCGTGCGGGCACGAAGCTCCCCATCTGCGCAAGGATCGCGACGAGCGCGTTCTGGCGCAGAAAGGTCGATTTGCCGCCCATATTGGGGCCGGTGACCAGCCAGAGCGGCTTGCCCCCCAAGTCGCAATCGTTCGCGACGAACGGTTTGCGCGCCTCGCGAAGCGCGGCTTCGACCACCGGATGGCGTCCGCCCTCGATGGCAAAAACGCGGCTGTCGTCGATCTCGGGGCGCACCCAGCGTTCGGTCGCCGCCAGCTCGGCGAGCGCGGCCGAAACATCGATCCGCGCCAGCGCGCGCGCCGCCGCCGCTATCGCGGGAGCGGCGGCGAGGATCGCCGCACACAGCCGCTCGAAATGCGCGCGTTCGCGTGCCAGCGCCGCCTCGCCTGCGCGCGCGATCTCGGCGGCTAGCCCCGCCAGATCGTCCGAACCGAAACGGACCTGCCCAGCGAGCGTCTGCCGGTGGCCGAAGCCTGCGGCGCGCAGCGCGGCTTCGGCGCGTACGGGCGCATCGATGTGCCAGCCGAGCACGCCATTATGCCGGATGCGCAAGCCCGCCACCCCGCTCGTCTCGCGGTAGCGTGCCTCGAGCGCGGCGATCCGCGTCCGCGCGCCCGACGCGTCCTCGCGCAGCGCGTCGAGCTGGGCGTCATGGCCGGGCGCGATGAAGCCGCCCTCGTCGAGCGGCCCGATGCTGCGGGTGGCGGTGCCGTCGTCCTCCAACCCGAGCGCGGTCTGAAGCACGGCCGGCAGCGGGTCGTCCGCCGCCAGCCCGGCGCACGCCGCGCCGAGCAGCGCGGGGAGCGGGGCATTGCCTTCGTCCATCAGTGCTGCCGCCGACCGCGCCCGACCGAGGCCCGTGCCGATCGCCGCCAGATCGCGCGGCTGCGCGCGTGCCGCGCCCACCCGCCCCAGCGCGCGCGCGAAATCGGGAGCCTGGCCGAGCAGCGCGCGCAGCCGCGCGCGCAACCCCGGCGCGTTGGCGAACCACGCCACCGCATCGTGGCGTGCGCGCACCGCCTCCGCATCGACCAGCGGTGCTGCCAGATCCTCGGCGAGCAGCCGCGCGCCGCCAGCGGTGCGTGTCCGATCGATCTGCCCCAGCAGACCGTCGCGGCCGAGGCCCAGGCTTGCACGCGTCGCCGCATCGATGCCCATCGTGCTCGCCACGCCTTCGCGCACCGGCGCATCGAGCCGGGGCAGCGTCCCCCGGCCCATGAGGTCCAGATAGGCGACGAGCGCGCCCGCCGCGCGGACCTCCAGTTCCTCAAATGCGCCGAACGCATCGAGCGTCGCCACACCGAACACCGCCTCCAGCCGCGCACGCGCCGCTCGCGGTGTGAAGTGCATCGGCGCGAGCGTCACCGCTCGACCGCTGCCGTCTTCGCCTTCGGCCGCGATTTGCTCGGCAGGGGCGATCCGGGCAATCAACGCCGCCGCTTCAGCCGACGGGATCACCGCCGTGACGAAGCGCCCGGTGGAGATATCCGCCCACGCCGCGCCCAGTTCTGCGCCGTCGCGCACGGTCGCCATCAGCCAGTTGCCCGCGCGTGCGTCGAGCAGTTCGTCTTCGGTCAGCGTCGCAGCGGTGGCGACGCGCACGATCGCGCGCGCCACGGGTCGCCCCGCGCGCCGCGCCTCGGCCGGATCCTCGATCTGCTCGGCGATCGCGACGCGATGTCCGGTGCGGATCAGCCGCGCAAGATAGGCGGGCGCGGCGTGCACCGGCACACCGCACATTGGCACGTCCTCCCCCTGGTATTTGCCCCGCCGGGTGAGCGCAATCCCGAGCGCGGCGGCTGCGACGGCGGCATCGGCGAAGAACAGCTCGTAAAAATCCCCCATACGGTAGAATAGCAAGGCGTCGCCCGCCTTCGCCTTCAGCGACAGATATTGGGCCAGCATCGGCGTTGCGGCTTCGGACATGCGCCCAGCTATCGTCGGCACCGGCCAGACGGGTCAACCGCGCGCGGATCGATCCAGAACGGATGCGAAGGGGCTGCGATCGGGGGGAGAGGGGGCGTAAGGTTGGCGAATGTTGATGGCTTTGGGATCGGGCGGCCGGATCGCTGCCGAGCGGGCAGACCGCGCCGTCGCGCATCGCTGTCCGGGCTGCGGTTCGGCGGTCGCGCTCAAACGCGGGCCGGTGGTCGTCGCGCATTTCGCCCACGCGCCCGGCCACGCCTGCGCGTGGGCGGGGGGAGAGACCGCCGAGCATCTTGCCGCCAAGCACACGCTCGGCCGGGCTTTCGCGCTGCGCGGCCTCACGGTCGATCTCGAGGCCGAAGTCGTTTCGGGCGAAGGCGATCGCCGTGCGGATATCCTCGTTCGCGATCCCGCGAGCGGGAGGCGGGTGGCGATCGAGGTGCAGCACAGCGCGCTCGCGCTCGAAGCGATCGAGCGGCGCACGCGTGCCTACGCGGCCGCCGGTGTGGGCGTGATCTGGGTGCCGACGATCGATCCCGCGCGGCTGGGCGCGCGGTGGCTCGGTCCCGGCAACCTGCGGGTGATCGATCGCTATGCGGTTCCCGCCTGGCAGCGCTTCGCCTTCGCTTACCATGGCGTGCTGTGGTTCTGGCACGCCGGCGCGCTATGGCGCGGCGCGCTGCACGACAATTGGGTGGCGCAGAAGTCCGATGACAATGATGCGGACGGTTCGCCGTGGAAGCGCTCGACGCGCTGGAGCGGCCTGACGCTGGAAGGCCCGTTCCGGCCCGACGCGCTGAAGATCAAGGCGCGCGCGCAGCGGATCGAGCCGTACGAACGCTTTGCCCTGCCGCCCGGCCATGCAGCGAATTTCGTGGTCGCAGGCAAGATCGCCGCCGGGACCGCGCCCGCGACGACGGTGTGGAGCGTGCGCGCCGGGCGCACGGTGCCCACGCTCGCGATCGTGGGCACGCGCCCGCGCGCCTGCCCGGATCGCGCGCCCGCCCTGCGGCCGTTTCGCCGCGCTGCCTAGAAGCGCGTGCGCAGCGTGACGCCGAAGGTCCGGGGTTCGCCGAGGAAGCGGGCATAAAGGCTGTTCGACCGGTTCGCCGCAAACGTCGTGCCCGCAGGCAGATCGCTCACGCGCCCGGCGGTCACACCGCCCGGCGGCTGCAGCGGCGCGTCGAACGCCACCTGCGTATAGGTCTTGTTGAAGATGTTCTGCCCCCAGAACTCGACCGACCACCGCTGCTCGGGCCCACGCAGCCCGACGCGCGCGTTCGTAAGGACGTAAGCGTCCTGCACCTTGGTCGGCGCGAGGTCAGAACCCGTGTTGTTATCCGATTGAAGCCGCGTATCCATATAAAACAGGCCCGACAGGTTGGTCCCCGGGATTTTGGGCGTGAACGCCGCCGACGCGGTCGCCACATATTCGGGCGCGTTCGAGATTGTGTGACCCGGCAGAAGGAAGAAATCGTTGGTCAGCGCGTTCCCACCGAGCGCGGTCAGCCGCGTGCGGTAGGACGTATCGGTGTAGGTAAAGCCTGCGTTGATGCTGAGCGACCTCGCGGGGCGGAATGCGGCCTCGATCTCGAACCCGTCCGAGCGAACGCCCGCGCGGGACTTGCCCGTGCACGATCCGAACAGGCGGCCCGCCGCCGCCGCGCCAAGCGGGTCCTGGCAGGATTCGATGTTGACGACCACGAAGCTCGTCCCGTTGAAGGTGTTGAGCTGGAAGTCCTTGAAGTCCTCGCGGAAGAACGCGAGTGCAAAATTGAAGCGTGGCTTCGAATATTTGAGCCCCGCCTCATACGCATCGACGATCTCGGGCTGGAAGATCAGATCGTTGACGTTGATCGCGTTGCGGTTCAGTGGCGCGCGATCGAGATTGAACCCGCCCGCCTTGTAGCCGCGCGAGTAGGAGCCGTAGAGGAGCGTACTCGTCGTCGGTTTCCAGCTCAGCACGGCAGTGCCGGTGAAACGGTCTTCCTTCTTCTTGGCATTGTAGGTGCCGTCGACCACCGTATTCAGGTTCGAGATGCACGGGAGCGACGATAGCGAGCGCAGCGTGCCTGCGATTGTAGCGGCAGTCGCGGCGAGTGCCGGATTGGCCCCCAGCGCGGCGACTTTGTTCGCCGAATTGAGGATCGACGCGCACGCGGTGTTATCCGACGCCAAGTTTGCGTCCAGCGTCTTCTCCTCGTTGGTGTAACGTGCACCAAGCGTCAGCGTGACCGTATCTACGATCTTGATCTGATTGTGCGTGAACACCGCGAAGTTGCGGCTGTTCTGCTTGAAATTGTCCGCGGTCTCGCCAACGTTGCTCAGGGTGATCGGCGAGACCTGGCTTGCAACGAGTGCCGCCACCGGGGCGGGCGCGCCGCGACCCAGCAGCAACGCATTCACCACGCCGTTCAGGTTGGCGTAGCCACCGAGCGCGGCGAAGCCCGGCACACTCTGATTGACTAAGAAGTTCGAATAGGCGCCGAACTGGCTGCCGAGCCGGAGATTGTCGCGGTACTCCAGGTCTTCGTTGGCGAAATAGCCGCCGACGAGATAGTTCAACCGCCCCTTGAAGGCCTCGCCCTGAACGCGTAGCTCCTGGCTGAACGTCCGGAACTGCTCCTTGAAGTTGTCCCGGTAGAACAGGTCGAGATTGTTATAGTCCGCGTCTTGCCCGCGCTTGACGTTGTAAAGCCGGTAGGCGGTGATCGAGGTCAGGTTGACCGAGCCCAGCGCCCAGTTGATCTCGCCCGATCCGCCCCAGTCGATCACGTTCGAACGAGCGTCGCGGCCGGGGGTGAAGGCGACGTCGCGGTTACCGCTGTCGTTCAACACCGCAGGGTTGCCCGACGGATCGCGCAGGCTACGCTCGAACGCCGCGAAGGTGGCAGGCGAAAGGCTGATGTCGCCGATACTTCCAACAGGCGTGCCCGGCGCTCGGACATAATCGACTGTGGGCACATATGTTGCCGCGCAGCACTGCTCGGTGCGTTCGGCATAGTCGCCGATCAGGCGGATGTTGAGGTCCTCGGTCGGGCGGATCAGCAGCTGGCCGCGCACGAGGAAGCGATCACGATCGTTGAAGCGCTTGCCACTATAGATGTCCTTGTAGAAGCCCTTTCGGTTCACATAAACACCGTCCAGTCGTGCCGCGACCTTGTCGCCGCCCAGGATTGGGCCAGTAATTCCAAACTCGCCGCGATAATAATCATAGTTGCCGTAGGTAAAACTCGCGTCGCCAGAAGTCTCGAACGAAGGCTTCTGCGTAACGATATTGATCAGCCCCGCCGAAGCATTGCGACCGAACAGCGTTCCCTGCGGCCCGCGCAGCACTTCGATCCGCTCGACCGCTCCGAGCTCGCTCAGCGCGACGCCCGAGCGGCTGCGATAAACCCCGTCGATAAACGTCGCAACCGAGGATTCGAGCCCCGGATTGTCCCCGACCGTGCCGATACCGCGAATACGCGCGGCGCCGCCGGTCGCTTCGGACGAGGTGGACGACACGAGCAGCGACGGCGAGATTTGATTGAGCTGCCGGATGTCGGTCGCGCCGGTGTTCTGGAGCTGCGCGGTGGTGACGACCGATATCGCGATCGGCACGTTCGAGACGCGGTCGGCGCGCCGCGTCGCGGTGACGATGATCTCGCCCAAATCGGGGCCCTGTCCCGTCTGCTGCGCCGCGCTCTGGTTGGGGGTCTGAACCTCCGCCACGGTCGAACTTGTATCCTGCGCGAGCGCGGGGAAGCCCGCGAGGCAAAGTGCGGCCGACAGAAGCAGCGCCGATTTCGTCATCCGATAACCCCAAGCCATTGTTCGGCGGGAGCGCCGATTGAGGCCGAGCTAAATTGGGGTGTGCGCCAGCGTCAAGCGCTTTCCCCCGGGACGGGCCATTCTGCGCCGTTCCGCCCGGGGGTGTCTCCGCAAGGACACGTTGGCGCGTGTCTATTTGGGCGCGATCACCATCAGCATCTGGCGGCCCTCCATGCGTGGCAATTGTTCCACCTTCGCATATTCGCCCGAATCGTCGCGTACCCGGTCGAGCAACCGCATCCCAAGCTGGCCGTGCGCGAGCTCGCGGCCACGGAAACGTAGCGTTATCTTGACCTTGTCGCCTTCCTCGATAAAATTCTTAACCGAGCGCATTTTCACATCGTAATCATGATCGTCAATGTTCGGACGCATCTTGATTTCTTTAATCTCTTGAATGTGTTGCGACTTGCGCGCGAGGTTCGCCTTCTTCTGCGTCTCGTACTTGTATTTGCCGATATCGAGGATCTTGCATACCGGCGGATCGGCGCCGGGCGAGACCTCGACGAGGTTCATCCCCGCCTCGTGCGCGATCGCGATTGCCTAGCGCGTGAAGAGCACGCCCGGATTCTCGCCGTCCTGATCGATCTCGCGCTCGCGCGGAACCTGGATGAAATCGTCGTAACGGGGGCCGACGAGCGGCGGCGGCGCGGCCATCGGGCGGCGCGGGAAGGGAGGCGGTGGGATGTTCTGGTCTCCAGGGTTGTTGTCAGGTGCGGCAGATAAGCGGAACGCGCGTCCGGCGAAAGTGGTGCGTGCCCGGCGAAGCTAGCACAAATCGGGCGGGGTTGCTTCCCCGGTCAGCCGCGAGATCGCCGCCTCGACCGGAAGGACGATCTGCTCGCCGCCTCCGAGCGGCCGTAGAGCCACCGTACTTTCCTCCGCCTCGCGCCTGCCCACCACCAGCAGGTAAGGCACATGCGCGATGCTATGCTCGCGAACCTTATAGTTGATCTTCTCGTTGCGCAGGTCCGTTTCCACGCGCAATCCTGCCGCGCGCAGCTTCGCCGCCAGCGCCAGCGCATATTCGTCCGCATCGGACACGATCGTCGCCACCACCGCCTGCACCGGCGCCAGCCACATCGGGAAGCGGCCCGCATGATGCTCGATCAGGATGCCGATAAAGCGCTCGAAGCTGCCCAGGATCGCGCGGTGCAGCATGATCGGCCGGTGGCGCTGGCCGTCCTCGCCCACATAGCTCGCGTCGAGACGTTCGGGGAGCACGGTATCGGTCTGGATCGTTCCCGCCTGCCACGTCCGCCCGATGGCGTCGGTCAGGTGGAATTCGAGCTTGGGCGCGTAAAATGCCCCCTCGCCGGGCAACTCCTCCCAGCCAAACTCCGCGGTCGCCCGCCCCGTCGCCGCCACGGCATCGCGCAATGATTGCTCGGACCAGTCCCACATTTCGTCGGTGCCAAAGCGCTTGTCCGGCCGAAGTGCCAGCTTGATCGCGTAGCCCGGGAAGCCCAGATCCTTGTAAACGACGTCGAGCAAGTCGCAGAAACGCGCGACCTCCTCGACCAGCTGATCCTCGCGGCAGAAGATGTGCGCGTCGTCCTGCGTGAACTGGCGCACGCGCAGGATACCGTGCAGCGCGCCGTGCGGTTCGTTCCGGTGGCAACAGCCGAATTCGGCCATGCGGATCGGCAGATCGCGGTAGCTCTTGATGCCCTGGCGAAAGATCAGCACGTGCGCGGGGCAGTTCATCGGCTTTAAGGCCATCAGATCGCTCTTGCCGCTCAGGATCGGTCCATCATCGTCGCCGCTCGGGATTTCGTCGGGGACCACGAACATATTTTCGCGATATTTCCCCCAGTGACCGCTCTGCTCCCACTGGCGCGCGTCCATCAGCTGCGGGGTTTTGACCTCGGCATAACCGCCCGCATCGAGACGCCGGCGCAGATAGGCCTCGAGCGCGCGCCACAGCACGAAGCCCTTGGGATGCCAGAACACGCTGCCCTGCGCTTCGGGTTGCAGGTGGAACAGGTCCATTTCCTGCCCGATGCGCCGGTGATCGCGCTTGGCGGCTTCTTCGAGGCGCATCAGATGCGCATCAAGCTGCTTCGTGTTCAGCCAGCCCGTGCCGTAGATGCGGCTCAGCATCGCGTTGTTCTGGTCGCCGCGCCAATAAGCCCCGCTCACCCGCGTCAGCTTGAACGCCGCCGGGTCCAGCTTGCCCGTGCTCGGCAAATGCGGCCCGCGGCACATGTCGAGCCATTCGCCCGCGCGGTACACCGTCAGCGCCTCGCCCTCGGGCAGGTCCGCCGCCCATTCCGCCTTGAACGTCTCGCCGTGGGCTGAGAAGTGCTGGATCAGCCGGTCGCGCGTCCATTCCTCGCGCACCAGTTTCTCGTCGCGCGCAATCACCGCGCGCATTTCGGCCTCGATCGCGGGAAGGTCCTCCTCGGTGAACGGCCGCACCGGCGCGAAATCATAATAGAAGCCATCGTCGGTCGAGGGGCCGAAGGTGATCTGCGTGCCCGGAAACAGCTTTTGAACCGCCTCCGCCAGCACGTGCGCGTAATCATGCCGCGCCAGCTCGAGCGCGTCGCGCTCGTCCTTCGCGGTGATCAGCGCCAGCTTCGCGCCGTCGTGCAACGGCCGCGCCAGATCGCGCACCTCGCCGTCCACGCGCGCCGCGAGTGCGGCCTTCGCCAGCCCCGGCCCGATCGCGGCGGCCACGTCGGCGGCGGTCGATCCCGCCGGCATCATGCGCACCGAGCCGTCGGGCAGGGACACGTCGATCGTTTCGTACCGGGTGTGAGCGGGAGCGTTCATACGCCCACCTATGCCCGGCCCCGCCGCCAATCAAGAAAGCCTTGGCGGGCACGGCGGCTTCAGACTACCACGTTCGCGCGTCAGGGGGGAAGCAAATGGAAACCGCGAACGACGGCGAACACGCGATCGTGTTCGAGGGCGACCCGGGGCCGTTCATCGGTCTTGTCGCCAAAAACCTGCTGCTCACGATCATCACGCTCGGCATTTACCGCTTCTGGGCGAAAGCGGCGGTTCGCCGGTATCTCTGGTCGAGGACGCGCGTGCTCGGCGATACGCTCGAATGGCGCGGGACGGGGATGCAACTTTTCCTTGGCGCGCTGCTTGCGTTCGCGCTTGTCGGGCTGCCGTTCGTGCTCCTCTCCTTTGCGTTCCAGGCGATGCTCGCCGCGAAAAACTTCCTCGCCGCCGGACTGCTCTATCTCGCCCTGATCGTGGGTTTACTTTATATCGTGAACGTCGGCCTCTACCGTTCGTGGCGCTATCTGCTCGCCTGGACCAGCTGGCGCGGCATCCGTGGCGGCATGGCCACCGGTGGCTGGGCTTATGGCTGGCTGGCGCTGCGCATGACACTGCTCCAGTCGATCACTTTCGGGCTCGCCACGCCCTACGCCAGCGTGCGGCTGTGGAACGCGCGATGGAACGATGCCACGTTCGGCTCGGCGCCATTTCGCGCAGAGGTGGAGTGGAAGCCGCTATTCAAACGGTTCTGGCCGTTGCTCGTGGTCACGATCGTTGGGGTGCTGCTGGTCGAGGGCGGGCTCCTCGCAGTCGTCGGCTTGTCCGGCCTTCGTCCGCAGCCCGGTGCGCCGCCGCACGCGGTAATGCGCACCATCGGGCTGCTCTATCTGGTGTTTGCGGTGCTAGGGCTGGGACTGTCGCTGCTGTGGTCGGGCTATATCGCTGCCTTCTGGCGCGCCGCGATCGGTGGCACGTCGCTCGGCGGCATGCGCTTTGGGTTCGAGGCGAACGCCATGACGTGGTTTCGCTATCAGCTGACCAACATCGCGATCATCCTTGGAACATTGGGTTTGGGCGCGCTGGTGATGCCGTACCGCCACTTCGCCTTCTTCGCCGCGCGGATGAGCGCTTCGGGCACGCTCGATACCGCCGCGATGGCGCAGACCAGCGTCGATGCGCCGCGCCAGGGTGACGGGATCGCCGATGCCTTCAACCTTACCGGCGTCTGAGGCGCACGCGACGCTTTACGATGGGCGCTCGGCGCACCCGTGGCGGGTGGCGCTGGTTTGGAGCGACGCGGCGCTGACGCTGACGCGTGCGGACGGAGAGGTCGAGACGATCGATATCGCCCGCCTCGCCCGCGCGCGCGACGGGTCTGGCCAGCGCGTCGTGCTGCGCCGCACCGACGCGCCCGACTGGCGTCTGCTGCTCGATCCCGGCGCAACGCTTCCACCACTGCGCCGAGCCGCCGCGCCCACCTCGCGTACCGCATCGATCGTTGCAGCAAGCGTCGCCGCCACGCTCGGCATCGGCGCGCTGCTGTGGTTGCAGGGAAGCACCATCCTCGAAGCCTTTGCACCGCTGATCCCGCGCCGCGTCGCCGCGCGCGTTGGCGATACGATCGTCGCGCAACTCGGCGCGGGGGAGATTTGCCACACTCCCGCAGGCGACGCCGCGCTCGCCCGCCTCGCCGCGCGCGTGCGCAGCCAACATGGGCCGCAACCCGCTTCGGTCGCGGTCGCGCGGGTTCACCTGGTCAATGCGTTTGCCGCGCCCGGCGGCCGCGTGATTCTGTTCACGGGGCTGATCGACAAGGCGCGCACGCCCGAGGAGGTCGCGGGCGTGATCGCGCACGAGGCCGCGCACGTCGCGCTGCGCCATCCCGAGCAGGCGATGCTGCGCTATCTGGGGCTGAGCGCGATTGCGCAGGCGTTGGGTGGCAATATCGGCGCGCTTGCCGATCTGGCGCTGCTGCTCGCCAACACGCGCGCGAAGGAGGCCGCCGCCGATGCGGGCGCGGTTGCGGCGATGCGCGCGGGGGACATCGATCCTGGCGCTCTCGCCGATTTCCTCGGCAGGATCGACCATGCACGCGCGCCCGGCGACCGGATCGATCGCACGATCGATCGGCTCGGCGATTACGCCGCGACGCACCCCGGCGACGCATCGCGGATCGTTGCCATCCGCGCCGCACCGCGCGCCGCCCACCCCCGTGCCGCCCTGAACGCATCGGACTGGGTGGCGCTGCGCTCGATCTGCAGCGCGCGGCGATGATCGCCAGGCGCGCTTGCCAAGCCCCGAACGCCCGCGCAATATTCACCCTGTGGAAAGTTTCAGGTTCGCGGACGCGGACGGGCGGCGTATCGCCCTTCGCCATCAGCCCGGTCGCATGCCGACCATCGTATTCCTGCCCGGCTATGCATCGGATATGGCGGGTGCCAAGGCGGACGCGATCGGGACCTGGGCGGCGCGACGCTCGCAGGCGTATGTGCGCTTCGATTATTCGGGGTGCGGACGTTCCGAAGGCGAGTTTGCGCATGGCACGCTGGGCAAGTGGACCGCCGACGCCGACGCCGCGATCGATGCGGTCGCGCCCGGGCCGATCGTCCTTGTCGGCTCCTCGATGGGCGGCTGGATCGCGCTCCTGCTCGCGCTGGCGCGGCCTGCACAGGTGCTCGCGCTCGTCGGCGTTGCCCCCGCGCCCGATTTCACGCGCGCGCTGGTGGATACGCTCACCTCGGACGAGCGCGCCCATCTTGCCCGCGCAGGCGGGTTCGAGCGGCCCTCGCCCTATAGCGATACCCCCACGCTCTATACGCGCAGCTTCATCGACGAGGCGTCGCACCATCTGCTGCTGGACCGGCCGATCGCCTATCATGGCCCCGTCCGCCTGATCCACGGCCAGCGTGATCCGGATGTTCCGTGGCAGCTCAGCCTCGAGTTGGCGCAGCGTCTCGCTTCGGGGGACGTTCAGGTGGCCCTCGTCAAAGATGGCGATCACCGCCTGTCGCGCCCCTGCGATCTGGCGTTGCTCACCGCCACGCTGGAGGCCCTGCTCAGCCGATGCACCGCCGACTGACCTTGCCCCCTCCCTCCGGGGGAGGTGCCCCGAAGCGACAAAGGGGGCCGGGCCGCGCGGGCTTTTTGGCGGCGCTGCCCCTGCTCCTCGCCGCCGCCCCCGCACGCCCTTCCGAAGACGGCCCGCGCTACCGCGAATGCGTGCTCGCCACCCGCACTGCCCCGGCGCACGCCGCCGAACTTGCCGCCGCATGGCGACTGGAAGGAGGCGGCCTCCCCGCGGGCCACTGCCTCGCGCTTGCGTTGACCGCGCAGGGCCAGCCCGCCGCCGCGCGCGCCGAACTCGAAGCCGCCGCGCGTGCCGCCGAAGCCGCGCACGATCCACTTACCGCGTCGCTCTGGGGTCAGGCGGGCAATGCCGCGCTGCTCGCGCTTGATCCCGCGCACGCGCATGCGCACCTGACGAGTGCGTTGCTGGCGGGCACCGCAGCCGCGCCGGGGGAGCGCGCGGGCTGGATGCTCGATCGCGCGCGCGCCTCGGTCGCCTTGGGCCAGAACGCTCCCGCGCGCGCCGACCTCGATGCCGCGCTCGCGCTCACGCCCGGCGATCCGCTCGCGCGGCTGCTGTCGGCGGCGCTCGCCAACCGCGACGGCGATCTCCCCCGCGCGCGCGCCGACATCGCGCAGGCGCAGCGCCTCTCTCCCACCGATCCCGAAATCGCCGCCGAAGCCGCGCGCATCGCGAAACCTTAAGCGCGCCGCCTCACGCGAACAGACGCGCGGCCGCGTCCACCATCGCGTCCGCGTCCAGCCCGTGTAGCCGGTATTGATCGGGCAGATCGCCCGTCTGCCCGAACCGGCTGGTCCCCAGCGCCGCAACGCGCTGCCCGCGCACCGATCCCAGCCACGAAAGCGCACCTGCCGATCCGTCGATCGCGGTAATCAGCCGTGCATCGGGTGCGAGCGCGCCGAGCAGATGCGCCGCGTGGCTGGCCGCACCCTCGGCCTGCCAGCCTGCATGCAGCAGATCGGGCGACACCGCCGCCAGCAGCCCCAGCCCCGGCACGTCCTCCACCAGGATCGCCCACGCGTCCAATGCCTCGGGCATCAGCGCGCCGGTCGCCACGATCGCCGCCTCCACGTGCGGGCTGGGCGGCTTCAGCCAGTATCCGCCACGCAGCATGTCCGCGCGCCACGCCTCGCCGTCGCGCACCGGCTGCACCAGCGGCCGCGTGGTCAGCCGCAGGTACACGCTCCCTCCATCGTCCGCCTGCAGATGCGCGAAGCTCCATTCCATGATCGCCGCCAGCTCGTCCGCCCATGCGGGCTCGAAATAGGTCAGCCCCGGCTGTCCCATGCCGATCAATGGCGAGGAGATCGATTGGTGC
>JBBQJX010000011.1:0-13680 GCA_038326295.1 Sphingomonadales bacterium | reverse complement strand
GCTCCCCGCCCCGCTCGTGGCGCGCGTGGACAAATATCTTGCCGCCAACGTGAAGTAGGCGGGCGGGGGGAGATGGCCGCGCCGGACGCCGCCGCCGGAGCCGCGCGACGCGTGCGCGATGGTTCGGGCGCGGACCGCGCGTTTGCCTTCGTCACGCGCGCCGCCGCGATCCTGGTGTTCGCGCTGCTGCTCGGCATCGCGGGCTTGATGCTGTGGGGCGGGCGCGAGGCATTCCTGAAGTTCGGTCCGGGCTTTGTCTTCAGCAGCGAATGGGATGTCGGCCGCGATCGCTACGGCGCGCTGATCCCCATCTTCGGCACGCTGGTGAGTTCAGGGATCGCGATGCTGATCGCGGTCCCGACATCGTTCGGCATCGCGGTGTTCCTCGCCGAAGTCGCCCCGCGCTGGTTGCGTTCGCCGATCGCGATCGCGGTGGAGCTGCTGGCCGCCGTGCCCAGCATCGTCTACGGCATGTGGGGTCTGTTCTTTTTCGCACCGGTCATGTCGTCCACGGTGCAGCCCTGGCTGATCGAACATGTGGGGCCGCTTCCCATTATCGGTCCGCTGTTCGAGGGCGCGCCCATCGGCATCGGCATGCTGACCGCAGGCATCATCCTCGCGATCATGATCATTCCATTCATCTCTTCGGTGATGCGCGATGTGTTCCAGGCGGTACCGCCGGGCCTGCGCGAATCCGCATTCGCGCTCGGGGCGACGCCGTGGGAGCTGATCCGCAAGGTGACGCTGCCGCACACGCGTTCGGCCGTGGTCGGCGCGATCTTCCTCGGGCTGGGGCGTGCTCTGGGAGAGACGATGGCGGTCACCTTCGTGATCGGCAACTCGTTCAACTTCTCACGCTCGCTGCTCGCACCGGGCAATTCGATCGCGTCCGCAATCGCCAACGAGTTTGCCGAAGCCGAGGGGCTGCACCGCTCCGCGCTGATCGCGATCGGCTTCCTGCTGTTCGTCGTCACCTTTGTCGTGCTGGCACTCGCCAAACTCATGCTCGCGCGCCTTGCCCGGGCGGACGGGCGCGCGGCATGACGCTGGACAAAGGCCTCGTTTCGCGGCGCAAGGCGATGAACGTCGTGGCGCTCGTGCTTGCAACCGCGACCACACTGTTCGGCCTGTTCTGGCTCGCGTGGATCCTCTGGACCACCTTCAGCGAAGGCGCGGCGGCGCTCTCGCCCCGCCTGTTCTCCGAGATGACGCCGCCGCCGGGATCGGAAGGCGGGCTTCTGAACGCGTTCGCGGGCAGTTTCATGATCGTGGCGGTGGGCGTGCTGATCGGCACCCCCATCGGCGTGCTGGCAGGCACCTGGCTCGCCGAATATGGGCGCGGGTCAAAGTTCGCGAACACCATCCGCTTCGTCAACGATATCCTGCTCAGCGCGCCATCGATCCTGATCGGCCTGTTCGTTTACGAGCTGGTTGTCGCCCAACAGGGCCACTATTCGGGGCTGGCGGGCGGCATCGCGCTTTCAATCATCCTCATGCCGGTCGTGGTGCGCACCAGCGACGAGGCGCTGCGCCTTGTTCCCAACCCCATGCGCGAGGCCGCACTCGCGCTCGGCGTGCCGCTGTGGAAGGTCGCCACGCAAATCCTCTACCGCGCCGCCCTTACCGGCATCATGACGGGCATACTCTTGGGCGTCGCGCGCATCGCTGGGGAGACCGCGCCGCTGCTCTTTACCGCGCTCGGCAACCAATATTGGAGCATGAACCTGAACGCCCCGATGGCGAACATCCCCGTCGCGATCTACAATTACGCCAACGCCCCGCAGGACAGCGCGCATGTCCTCGCCTGGGCGGGCGCGTTCGTGATCACCGCCTTCGTGCTGTTGCTCAACATCGTCGTGCGCTTCTTTCTTCGAAACAGGACTCCCCGGTGACCGAACTTGCCTTCACCAGCGCCAGCACCGCGCCCCGCCCCGTCACTGCGGGCGCGATCAAGATCGGGGTAGACAATCTCGATTTCTATTACGGCCGCACGCACGCGCTCAAAGGCATCTCGCTTGGCTTCAACTGCGGGGAAATCACCGCGATCATCGGCCCATCGGGCTGCGGAAAGTCCACGCTGCTGCGCACAATCAACCGCATCTTCGAGATTTATCCTGGCCAGCGCGCCACCGGCGCAATCACGCTCGACGGGCGCAATCTCCTTGATGCGGGTTTCAGCCTCGCCGAGTTGCGCTCGCGCGTTGGCATGGTGTTCCAGAAGCCCACCCCCTTCGCGCTCTCGATCGCCGACAATATCGCGTTCGCGCTCCGTCACTACGAGCGGCTGAGTCGCCGCGAGACCGCCGAGCGTGTCGAGCAATCGCTTCGGCAGGCGGCGCTGTGGGACGAGGTGAAGGACAAGCTCGGCGTCTCGGCGCTGGCGCTTTCGGGCGGTCAGCAGCAACGCCTGTGCATCGCCCGCGCGCTCGCGGTGCGTCCCGAAGTGGTCCTCCTCGACGAACCGACTTCGGCGCTCGATCCCATCTCAACCGCCAAGATCGAGGAATTGCTGCTCGAGCAATCGCAGGCTTTCACCTTCATCATCGTCACGCACAATCTCCAGCAGGCCGCGCGTCTCGCGAACCGCACCGCCTTCATGCTCGACGGCCATCTGATCGAAATCGGCGACCGCGAGCAGATCTTCGTCAACCCGCAGAACGGCAAGACCCGCGATTATGTGACGGGGCGGTTCGGCTAGGGCTAGGGCTCAGGCGCTTCCACCGCCGCTGCGATCTGCGCCGCGCGCGCCTCGGGCAGCGTGAAGCTCACCACGGTTCCCTCCCCGGGCCTGCTGGCGATGCCGAGCACGCCCCGGTGCCGCTCGACGATGTGCTTGACGATCGCCAGCCCCAGCCCCGTTCCGCCCACCGAGCGCGAGCGGCTGGTGTCCACGCGGTAAAAGCGTTCGGTCAGACGCGGCAGATGTTCGGGCGCGATCCCCTCGCCTTCGTCCTCGACGCTCACGCGAACCACCGGCTCGGCGCGCGCGCCGCGTCCGGGCACCGCTTCGGCGCGCACGATGATCGGCGTGCCGGTGCGCCCGTATTTGAGCGCGTTCGATATGAGGTTGTGCAAGACCTGGAGCAGCTGGTCGCGGTCGGCGATCACCTGGGGCAAATCGGGTGGCACCTCGGTCACCAGGATGCGCTGATCGGTTCGCAGACGAACAGCCAGCGTCTTGCCGACATCCTGCAGCAGCGGCCCGACCTCCACCGGAGTGCGCGGGGCGACATATTTGTCGAGCTCGATCCGGCTGAGCGAAAGGAGATCGTCGATCAGGCGGCTCATGCGCTGCGCCTCGCGGCCCATGATGTCGAGGAAGCGGTCGCGCGCGGGTTCGTCCTCGGCGGCGGGGCCCTGCAGCGTCTCGATGAACCCAAGGATCGTCGCCAGCGGCGTCTTAAGTTCGTGGCTGGCGTTGGCGACGAAATCCACCCGCATCCGCTCGGTCAGCCGCGCCTGCGTGATGTCCGCGAAGGTGACCAGCACGCGGGCGTCCCCAAGCCCCACTGCGCGAAGTCGCAGAATGTTCTCGGGGCGGCCGAAGCCCATCAGCTCGCGCAGCGCGGGTTGACCGCTCTCGCGCGCCAGCCCCACCGCCTCGATCACGGCGGGGTGCCGAAGCCCGACGCGCACATCCTCACCCAATATGCGCTCGCCCAGCAGCGCGCGCGCCGCCGCGTTGGCGTGGACGACACGCTGCGCACCATCAATAAGCACGGCGGGATCCGCGAGCGATTCGATCTCCACCCGGCCCTCGGGTGCGGGCAGCGGCGGCTCGGCGGGCACCTCGATTGCTCCGCCCGATCCCTCGATCGACGCGGGCAGCAGCGCGAGGCAGATGCCCGCCGCGGCACCCGCGAGCACCAGTCCAGCGGGGAGCATCATCCCGTGCGACGCCATCATCCACGCCGCAACCGCAAGCGCGACGATCGCGCCGAGCGCGAGGGTTCCGCCCAGCAACCCGCGCAACGCCTGCTCTCCCGTGTGTCCGCTGTCTTACCTCCGCGCTAGTGAACCGGCACCGGAGCGGGCGCAACGCCTCTTGGAAGGGGTAGTCCGCGCAGCGCGGGGATCAGCGCATCATAGTGATGGATCACTGCGGCCGCTCCCAGCCCGTCGACCGGCTCGGTCGAGAAGCCAAAGCCGACCGCAATCGTCGGCACGCCCGCCGAGAGCCCGGCGTTAACGTCGAAATGCGTATCGCCCACGAAGGCGCTGTCGGCGGGATCGCCGCCCGCCGCGCGGATCGTGGCGAGCAAATGCTCCGGATCGGGCTTGCGCACGGGCAGGCTGTCTCCGCCCAGGATCGCGACGAAACGATCCGACCATCCCAGCGCGTCCACCAGCTTGCGCGCAAGCCGTTCGGTCTTGTTCGTGCAGATCGCGAGGACGCAGCCCTCCGTCGCCAGCCCGTTCATCGCCGCAACCACACCCGGATAGGGCAGAGAATGCTCCGCGATATGGCTGGCGTAATAGTCCAGAAAGACCGGCATCATCGCGAGCGCGAGCGTTCGCGCCTCCTCGCCGGTGGCCGCCAGCCCTCGCTCGATCAGCCTGAGCGCGCCCGAGCCGACCATGTCCTGCACGTCCGCCTGCGGCAACGCCGCGCGGCCGAGCGTGGCGAGTGCGTGATTGAGCGCGGCGGTCAGATCTGGACCGGTATCGACGAGTGTCCCGTCGAGGTCGAACACAATGGTCCTGGGGAGGCGCATGAGCGGTCTTTCGGTTAACGCGCATCCGCGCCGGGTTGGCTGCGGGTAGCGCGTACGCATGGCTTGTGGCAAAGGCCCGGCCGACAGATCGGGCCCGCCAGAAAGTCGCAGCCACATCATGACCGAGAGACCCGTCGCCGCGATCGTCCTCGCGGCGGGCAAAGGCACCCGGATGAAGTCGGATCGGCACAAGGTGCTGCACGAGATCGCGGGCAAGCCGATGCTGCTGCACCTGCTCGATTCGGTCGCCGCGCTGGGCGCGGCCCGGCAGGTGGCGGTGGTAGGTGCCATGGGCGACCAGGTCCGCTCCGCCGTCGCGGGCCGGGGCGTTGACGTGGTCACGCAGGATCCGCAACTCGGCACCGCACATGCGGTGCTGCAGGCCAGGGCGGCGCTCGACGGGTTCGAAGGTGACGTCCTGATCCTGTACGGGGACGTGCCGCTGGTCTCGACCGCCACGATGCGCGCGATGCTGGTTGCGCTCCAAGCCGATCCCGAGATCGCTGTCGCGGTACTGACGTTTCGCCCCGCTGATGCGGCAGCCTATGGCCGCGTGATCGCGGACGCGGACGGGCGGATCGGGACGATGGTGGAGTATAAGGACGCCACGCCCGAACAACGCGCTCAAACGCTGTGCAACTCGGGCCTGATGGCGGTGCGCGCGGTGGACTTGTGGCCGCTGCTGGCGCGCGTGGGCGACGACAATGCGGCGAGTGAATATTATCTGCCCGATATCGTGATGCTGGCCGGCGCGGACGGGCGCGCCAGCGTCTCGGTGGAGACGGGCGAAGCCGAGGTGGCGGGGGTCAACAGCCGGGCCGAACTCGCAAGCGTTGAGGCCGTGTGGCAGGCGCGCCGCCGTGCGCAGGCGATGGCGGACGGGGCGACACTGATCGCTCCGAGCACGGTCTGGTTCGCGTGGGACACAGCGGTGGGCCGCGACGTGACGATCGAACCCGATGTGTGGTTCGGCCCCGGCGCGAAGGTTGGAGACGGGGCGACCATCCGTGCGTTCAGCCATATCGCAGGCGCGACGATCGGCGCGGGGTGCGAGATCGGGCCGTTCGCCCGGCTGCGACCGGGGGCGGAGCTGGCCGAGGGCGTGCGGATCGGCAATTTCGTCGAAATCAAGAAATCGTATCTGGGCGCTAACGCCAAGGTCAACCACCTCAGCTACATCGGCGATGCCGACGTCGGCGCGCGCGCCAACATCGGTGCGGGCACGATCACCTGCAATTATGATGGGTTCGCCAAGCATCCGACCGTGATCGGCGAGGACGCGTTCATCGGTTCCAACACCGCACTGGTCGCGCCCGTCACCATCGGCAACGGGGCGATTGTGGGGGCGGGTTCGGCGATCACGGCCGACGTCAAGCCGGGCGCGCTTGCCGTCGCGCGCGGACGTCAGGATGAACGCGAGGGCTGGGCGGCGCGCTTCCGCGAGAGCGCGGCAGCGGCGAAGGCGGACTTGTCGGCCCGGGCAGCAAAGACCGCGTCGCTCCCAACCGACGGGGCTTGACCTGAAGGGGGGATTGAGTTGCTTCGCTATCGCGCACGGGAGAGACAAATGAGATCGGAGGTTTTTTCGAGATGGGTTCTGGCTGCAGGGGGTTTGGGCGTACTGCTCGGCGCGCTCCTGCACGTCGGCGTGCTGATTGGTGGACCCGAGTGGATCGCCTTTGTCGGCGCGCCACCGAGCATCGTGCAGTCCGCGCGGGAGGGCACGTGGCTGGCCCCCGTCACAACGCTGGGGATCGCCGCAGTCTTAACGTTCTGGGCATTGTACGCCTTTTCCGGTATCGGGTGGATCCGCCCTTTGCCGCTCCTGAAACCCGTGCTCGGCTTCGTAGCATTCATCTTCATCGTGCGGGGCGTGATGGTGCTCCCGTTCCTGAAACAAGCAAACATGTCGTCGGGCTTCGACCTGTTCGCCGCGGCGGCATCGTTCTTCATCCTCGTCGTGGGGTGCGCCTATGCGCTGGGCCTGTACCGCCTTTTGCGAACGTCCTGAACAACAAGGACATTGATTCATGTGCGGCATCATTGGAATCCTGAGCGGCGAGGACGTGTCCGACCGTCTGCTCGACGGGCTCAAGCGGCTCGAATATCGCGGCTACGACAGCGCGGGCATCGCCACGCTGGTGGGTGGCCGGATCGATCGCCGCCGCGCCGAGGGCAAACTCCAGAACCTCGCGCGCGTGCTGCGCGAGGAGCCGCTGCCGGGCACGCTTGGCATAGCCCACACGCGCTGGGCGACGCATGGCGCACCCACGGTGGACAATGCGCACCCGCACGCGACCGACGATGTGGCGCTGGTGCACAATGGCATCATCGAGAATTTCAAGCCGCTGCGCGAGGAACTGCTTGCCGAGGGCCGGGTGCTGCACAGCCAGACCGACAGCGAGGTGGTGGCGCACCTTATTTCGCGCGAGGTGGAGGCGGGCGTCGATCCGGCGACCGCGACGGGCAAGGTCCTCAAACGCCTGCACGGAGCGTTCGCGCTGGCGATCCTGTTCCGGGGTGACCAGGATCTGCTGATCGGCGCGCGGCGCGGATCGCCGCTGGTGGTGGGTTACGGCGAGGGCGAGATGTTCCTCGGATCGGACGCGATCGCGCTGGGACCGCTGACGCGGCGGATCAGCTATCTTGAGGAAGGCGACTGGGTGGTGCTGCGCCGGAACGCGGTGCAGGTCTACGACAGCGAGGACAGGCCGGTGACGCGCCCCGTGGTAGATAGTCAGGTCAGCGGCGGACTGATCGACAAGGGCGGGTACCGCCATTTCATGCAGAAGGAAATCTTCGAGCAGCCAACCGTGGTGGCGCAGACGCTGGGCTCGTATCTGCGCCCGCTGGACGAGGTGGTGGCCTTGCCGTCGCTACCGTTCGATCTGGCCGCAATCCGGCGCGTTTCGATCATCGCGTGCGGGACCAGTTTCTACGCGGGGATGGTCGGCAAGTACTGGATCGAGGCGCTGGCGCGGCTGCCGGCCGAGCTCGATATCGCGTCCGAATTCCGCTACCGCGATCCCGTTTTGCAAGAAGGCGGGCTGGCGATCTTCATCAGCCAGTCGGGCGAGACCGCCGATACATTGGCGGCGCTGCGCCATGCGAAGGCGCACGGCCAGCGGATCGCGACCGTGGTCAACGTGGCATCGAGTTCGATGGCACGCGAGAGCGAGCTGGTTCTGCCAACGCACGCGGGGCCCGAGATCGGCGTTGCCTCGACCAAGGCGTTCACCTGCCAGCTCGCGGTGCTGGCGGCGTTCGCGATCGCGCTCGGCCGGGCGCAGGGGCGGCTGAACGATGCGGACGAACACCGGCTGGTTCGCCTGCTGGGCGAGGTGCCTGCCGCGATGAACGTGGCGCTTGCCGATGACGCAGCGGTCGAGAAGCTCGCGCACCGGGTCGCCCCCGCGCGCGACGTGCTGTATCTGGGGCGCGGGCCGGATTACCCGCTGGCGCTCGAAGGCGCGCTCAAGCTGAAGGAGATCAGCTATATCCACGCCGAGGGCTATGCAGCGGGCGAAATGAAGCATGGCCCGATCGCGCTCATTGACGAGAACGTTCCCGTGGTGGTGATCGCGCCCAGCGGGCCGCTGTTCGACAAGACGATCAGCAACACGCAGGAAGTGATCGCGCGCGGCGGGCAGGTGATCCTGATCTCCGACGCGGCGGGACTGGCGGCGCAGGGCGATAGCGCAGTGGCCGTGATTGCAATGCCGACCGTGGATCCGTTCATCGCACCGCTGGTCTACGCGATCCCGATCCAGCTGCTCGCCTATCATACCGCCGTCGTGAAGGGGACCGACGTGGACCAGCCGCGCAATCTGGCGAAATCGGTGACGGTGGAGTGACGTTGGAGGGCAGGTGCCACTGCGGTGCCGTTCGGTTTGCAGTCACGCCGGGGTCTACGCCCGAGTTGATCGACTGCAATTGCTCGATGTGCGCGAAAACTGGGTATCTGCACCTGATTGTCCCTGGAGAGGCGTTTCGGCTGCTCTCGGGTGAGGCGGTGCTTACCGACTATCGGTTCGGCACCGGCGCGGCGCTGCATCGCTTTTGCGGCGTGTGTGGAGTGAAGAGCTTCTATGTGCCGCGCAGCCACCCGGACGGTATCAGCGTCAATGCGCGCTGCCTCGACGAACCGCTGCAAGCTCCCGTCCGCGCGTTTGACGGGCGCAATTGGGAACAGGCGCGCGACGCGCTGGGCTGAGGCCTCAGCCCGGGCGTGATTTGCCAAGATAGGCACTGAGCGGTGCGGGCGGCGCGATGCCGGCCCCGGGGCGCAGCCGATCATAGACGACCGCGTTCTCCAGCACGCGTTGCACATAGGTGCGCGTTTCGTTGAAAGGGATCGCCTCGATCCACGCGACCGGATCGGCCCCGGGCAGGCGTGGATCGCCGTTAAGCGCTACCCATTTGCGGACATTTCCTGCGCCCGCATTGTAGCTCGCCACCGCGAGAACATGATTGCCGCCCCACCGATCGAGCAGGCGGCGGTAATAGTCCGTTCCCACCTGTGCGTTGTAGATCTGGTCCCCGGTCAGCCGCGAGACGCTGAAGCCGATCCCTACCTTGTTTGCTACCTCGCGCGCGGTCGATGGCAGGAGTTGCATCAGACCGAGCGCGCCCGCGTGGCTGCGCGCGGCGGGATCGAACTGGCTTTCCTGGCGCGCGATGGCGTGCGTCATCGTCCAGAGCGAATCGAGGCTGCTGGCGAACGCGAGCAGCGGATAGGCGTAGGCCGCCCACGCCCCGCCCCGGTTGCGCCCCGCCTTGCCGACGATCACCGCGAGATCGGGCCGCCCGAAGCCGGGCGCGAGTTCGGCGATCAGCTGGCGCTCGGCGGGCGTGGCGGCGCGCTCGGCGAGCGCCTTGAGAAAGATCGACTGGCGGTCGTGCGCTCCAGCCTCGCCGAGCAGGCGCGCCGCGCGCGCGATGGGATCGATGGCGAGCCGCGCGCGGTCTGCGTCGGAGATCGCGACGACGGGGGTGGGCGGCAGCGCAACGCGCGTGCCCAGCCGCTCGGCGGCAAGCTGGCCGTAGAAGGTTTCGGGCGCGGACGCTGCCTGCGCGAGGAACTGACGTGCGAGCGCCGCTTGGCCCGCCGCCTCCTCGGCGCGCGCGGCCCAGTAGAGGCCCTTGGCACGCGTGAGCGGGGACTGCGCGCCTGCCTGGTAGCGGCTGAAGTGGGCGAGCGCCTCCTCGGGCCGCGCCAGATCGTGCAGCGCTACCCAGCCTGCGAGCCATTCGATGTTGGTGAAGGTGTCGCGCTCGGCAAGGGTGCGATCGTTCAGCGCGCGGCCCATCGGGAAGGCGGCGTGGTTGGCGGCGAGACGCAGCGCGAGCTCGGCCTGGCCCGCCTTCTCGGCGGCGCGCGCGAGATCGAGGCGCAGCGCCATCCACTTGACCGGATCGCGCGCGCTGCCGGGGGCGACGGGCGTGTCCGCCAACAAATGCCAAGCAGCGGTAGGATCGCCGATAGCGATGAGCCAGCGCGCGCGATCCGCGAGCAGGCCGGGATCGACGGCGAAGGCGGCGGGGACGGCGGCAACGCGCGCGGCGGCATCGGCCGTTTGCCCCTGCAGCGCGATCCGCGCTGCCGCCCACGCCTGCGCGTCGGGTGCCAGCAGCGGCAGCACGCGCCCGGCGGCAGCGGTCTGGCGGCTCGATAGCAGCGCGTCCGCGCGCTTCGCGTGATCGGTGGTCGTGAGCTGGGGGCCGAAGCGGGCGAGGAGTTCGGCTTCGAGCGGTGCGGGGAGTGAGGCCCCCGTCCACGCGCGGCTCGCGGCGGCCAGCGCGTCCACGGGCTTGCCCATGGCGCGATAGGCTTCGGCAAGCCGATAGATCGCGCCGCCTCCCTGGGGCGGGAATTTCTCGAAGAAGGCGGCGCGCTCGCCCACGGGCGTCGCCTCGCCAACCGCGCGTTCGGCTCGTGCGCGCAGCACGGTTTCCTGCGGCCAGCCGGGGTTGAGCAGAAGGAAAGTGGCAACCTGCTGGAAAGTGGCCGGATAGGCGGGGTTACGCAGCCGGTCCCACTCGAACAATGCGGCGGCGAGCGGATCAGCGCCCGGCGGCACGGGCGTATCGAAGCGCCCGGCCGTATCCGACGCAAGCGCGGCCTGCAGCCACGCGGTCTCACTGCCTGCGAGTGCGCGCGCGGGAGTAGCGATCAGCACGGCCCCAAGCGCCAAACTGGACATTGCGCGCACAAACTTCATATTCGCTTTCCCTCGGTGCGCCGGATGCGCCCGCGCCATCAACCCAAGGTCTATCATGTTCTTCGGCTCCATCCCCGCGCTTGTAACGCCGTTTCGGGACGGAAAGTTCGATCGGGACGCGTTCGCAACGTTCGTCGAATGGCAGATCGCCCACGGTTCGTCCGCACTCGTGCCGTGCGGCACCACGGGGGAGGCTCCAACGCTGACGGTGGACGAACATCACGCAATCGTGGCCGAATGCGTGCGCGTGGCGGACGGGCGCGTGCCGGTGATTGCGGGGTGCGGATCGAACGATACGGCAACCGCGCTCGATCACCTCGCGCGGGCGGCGGCTTCGGGGGCGGACGCGGCGCTGATCGTCACGCCTTATTACAACCGCCCCTCGCAGGACGGGCTGATCGCGCATTATGAGCGGCTTGCGGACGCGAGCATGCTGCCGATCATCCTCTATACCGTGCCGGGGCGCACCGGCGTTGGCCTGACGATCGAGACGGTCGCACGCCTCTCGCGGCACGAGCGGATCGTGGGCATCAAGGACGCGACGGGCGATCTGGGGCGTGTATCGGCCACGCGCGCGTCGTGCGGCGAGGCGTTCGTCCAGCTTTCGGGCAATGACGATACCGCGCTCGGCTTCACGGCGATGGGCGGCGAGGGGTGCATATCGGTCACCGCCAATGTCGCACCACAACTGTGTGCGGCGCTGCAGGAAGCGTGCCTCGCGGGCGCATATGGGACGGCGCGCGCGTTGCAGCACCGGCTGTACCCGCTGCACGCGGCGCTGTTCAGCGACGCATCGCCCGCGCCGACAAAGTACGCGCTCTCGCGCCTCGGGATCACGACCGATGAGGTGCGGTTGCCGTTGGTCCCCGCATCAGCGGCGTCCCGCGCGGCGGTGGACGCCGCGCTCGCGCACGCGGGCATCGCCTGATGGCGCGCCCGAGGCGGGCGGCAAGCAAGATCAAGACCGTCGCCGAGAACCGTCGTGCCCGCTACGAATATTTCATCGAGGAGACGTTCGAGGCGGGGATCGTCCTTCAGGGCACCGAGGTGAAAGCGCTCCGTATCGGCGAGGGATCGATCGCTGAGAGCTATGCTGAGGTGAAGGCGGACGAAATGTGGCTGGTGAACGCCAACATCCCCGAATACACCCAGGGCAACCGCTTCAACCACGAGCCCAAGCGCCCGCGCAAATTGCTGATGAAGGCGCGCGAGATCACCAAGCTGCATACCGCGATCTCGCGGCAGGGGATGACGGTGGTGCCGCTTTCGATCTACTTTAACGAGGTGGGCCGCGCAAAGGTAGAGATCGCGTTGGCCAAGGGCAAGAAGCTGCACGACAAGCGTGAGACGGACAAGGCAAAGGACTGGAAGCGCGAGCAGGGGCGGCTCATGCGCGACCGGGGGTGAGGTTGACAAAACGGACCGATAGAAGCACTTCTTCCTCATCACGTCCCCGGCAGTACGTCTTCAGGCGCCGCAAGGCAGATATCAGCTGAGGGCCGATCCCGGGGACAAGCGACGTTTGGGGTTGGAATGCCGACGGCGGTCGTCATTGATGGCGCATTTTTTCTTCGGCGGCTTAAATACAGCTTCCCCAACATAAATGCGCGTGACCCCGACGACGTCGCGCTGGCCGTCACATCTCTTACGGCGTGGCATCTCGCGTTCCGGCTGACGCTCAAAGCAGTCCTTAACGCAATCGAACGCAGCGGCTTTCGCCCCGAAGAGTCGGAGCATCTCTATCGCGTATTCTTCTACGATTGCGCTCCGCTGACCAAGAAAGTCCACTATCCGGTCTCAAAGACTGCGCTAAATCTCGAGCGAACGGAGACAGCGCGTTTTCGCTTGGCCGTTCATGAACGTCTCCAGACCGTGCGCAAGGTCGCAGTGAGGCTCGGCCGACTAAACGACGAAGTCCTTTGGCGGCATAAACCCGAAGCCATGCGCAAATGGTTAAACGACCCCGGTGGCTACGTTGCGACCGATAATGACTTCGATTTCGCGGTCGTCCAGAAAGGAGTTGACATGCGATTAGGTCTCGATGTTGCCTCGATGGCTTTCAAGAAGCAGGTAGATCAAATCATCCTGGTCGCCGCCGACGCCGATTTCGTGCCCGCCGCCAAACTCGCGCGTCGGGAAGGGATCGACGTCGTGCTCGATCCGATGGGTTTTCGAGCCGCCGATGATCTCGTTCAGCACTGCGATGGGGTTCGAAGCTGCCGGATCGAGGGACGACCCGGCGTCGGCAGGAAGACCGGTTGATGCAACTCCCCGGCCTCACCGATCCCGTCGTTACACCCCGCGCGCTCACCCCGGCGCGCGCCGATGGCCGGACAGAACTGATCGGCCTCACCCGCGCCGAACTCACCGCAGCGCTCGCCGAGGCGGGAGTCGCCTCCCCCAAGATGCGTGCCTCGCAGCTGTGGCAGTGGGTCTATAATCGCGGCGTCACCGATTCCGCGCTGATGACCAACATCGCCAAAGATACGCAGGCGACGATCGCGGAGAGGTTCAGTATCGGTCGCCCCGACGTGGCCGAGGCACAGACCTCGACCGATGGCACACGCAAGTGGCTGCTGCGTATGGCGGACGGCGCGGAGGCGGAGATGGTGTTCATCCCCGAGAGCGATCGTGGGACGCTGTGCGTCTCCAGCCAGGTGGGGTGCACGCTCAACTGCCGCTTCTGCTACACGGGCACGATGCGCCTCGTGCGCAACCTCACTGCGGGCGAGATCGTGGGGCAG
>JBBQJX010000010.1:0-14493 GCA_038326295.1 Sphingomonadales bacterium | reverse complement strand
GAACTGGTCGCGGCGGGGGCGCGGGTGACGGTGGTGCCTGCGGACGCTTCGGCCGAACAGGTGCTGGCGCTCGAGCCCGATGGCATCTTCCTCTCGAACGGGCCGGGCGATCCGGCGGCGACGGGGGTGTATGCGGTGCCGGTGATCCACGACCTGCTGCGCACGGGCAAGCCGATCTTCGGCGTGTGCCTGGGGCATCAGCTGATCGGGCTCGCGGTCGGCGGGCGGACGGTCAAGATGCACCAGGGGCATCGCGGCGCGAACCATCCGGTCAAACGGCTGGCCGACGGCGCGGTGGAAATCACCAGCCAGAACCACGGCTTCGCGGTGGAGGCGGACTCGCTGCCGCAAGGGGTGCGCGCCATACATGTGAGCCTGTTCGACGGGTCGCTCGCAGGGCTGGAGATCGAAGGGCGGCCGGTATTCGCGGTGCAGTATCACCCCGAGGCCAGCCCGGGCCCGCAGGACAGCCGCTATCTGTTCGAGCGGTTCGTCGATAGTATTCCGCAGCCATGATTCGGATCGCGATGCTTTTGTCGATTGTGCTGGTGCCCGCAGGGGCAACGGCGCAATACGCGTCGCCCGATCCCAAGACTGTCTCCAGCGTTTCCGAGGCAGCCAAATTTTGCGGATTCGATAGGGTGGGCGTGGTCTGGAAAGAGACGGGGGAAAAGACGCTCGATATGACGCTCCGGGAGGCCGACCTTGTTCCGGAATCGCCCGTCGCTATCCCTCTGAAGGGGTGCTTCTTTCCATGGGCCTATGCAAGGGACGTAAAAATCAACCTGAGTGTTGAAAGCAACTCCGCTAAGTAAAAGCGCTCGCGATCACGCTAGCAATAAGCCAAGCGCGCGACGTCCGGCCCAAGCTGTCTGCCAGACCTCCTTACTTACTAAGTCGGCCAGCCCGATTGCCTCGGGCCAATGCGCTTCGACGAGGCGGTGCAGCGCTTCCCACTTCGCGTTGTCCAGCAGGAAGCGCTGATCGATCGCCGCCATCGCGGCTTCGTCGACCGCAACGCGCAGGCGCAGGCACGCCGGTCCGCCACCGTTGCGCATCGATTCGCGCACATCGAGCACGTGGAGCGCGCGGATCGGGCCGTTTCCCGCGATGAGCGTCTGGAGCCATGCCCATACGCCCGGGGTGTCGCGCGCCTCGGACGGGAGGATCAGCGCCATGCCGCCTTCGGGCAGCGTAACCAGCTGCGAATTGAACAGGTAGGAGGCGACCGCATCGGCGAGGCCGATGCTCTCGGCCGGGACCTCGACGATGGTGGCCCCGGGGACGGCGCGCTCGATGGCGGAATAGAGAGCAGCCTTGTCCTCGAAGGCATGCTCGTGCGCGAAGAGGACGGTTTCGTTGGCGACCGCCACCACATCGTTGTGAAACGCGCCGGCCTGAATAGCTTCATCGGACTGTCGGGCGAAGTGCGTGCGCTCGGGCGCGAGGCCGTGGCGGCGAGCAATAGCTTCGGACGCGGCGCGGTGCTGGCGCGCGGGGAAGCCGCCGGGCTGGCGTTCGCCATAGACGAAGATTTCGAGGCCGGGCGCACCGTGGTGCGCGCCCATGCGCATGTGGTTTGCCGCGCCCTCGTCGCCGAGCGGGGCGGGCAGTGGGGCGTGGAGCGCGAAATGTCGCTCGTCGGCGAAGACGGTACCGAGTTGCCGGTGCGTTTGGGCGGCTTCGATGCTGCGATGGAGGTTGGAGGACAGGTTGGCGACGCTCAGGTGCGTTCGACCGTCCGGGGTATCGGGCGCAGGCGACACGGTGGCGGCGTTCGCGGCCCACATGGCGGACGCGGACATGGCGTTGCGCAGCAGCGCGGGATCGGCGGCGTGGGCGGCGGCGCAGACGGCGGCATCGTCGCCGTGGAACCCGAGCGCGCGCAGGAGCGCGGCGTTCGGGCGATCGTGCGGCAGCAGGAAGCCCTGCACGAGACCAAGGTCCATGCAGGCGCGCATCTTGGCGAGCCCCTGAAGCGCGGCGGCGCGAGGGCGCGCAGTGGCCCCCGCGTTGCTGGCGGACGCAATGTTGCCCAGGCTGAGGCCGCCATAATTGTGCGTGGGCCCGATCAGGCCATCGAAGTTGATTTCGCGCGTCATTGTGAGGGCCTAGCCGTGCAACCGGCGCGCGGCTAGGCCCGGCGGGCTAAGCGGTCGCGGCCTCCTTGGTGAAAACGCGCACGGGTTCCTTGCGGCCCTCGACCACATCCTTGTCGACCATGATCTCGTCGACCGAGTTCAGGCCCGGAAGCTCGAACATGCTGTCGAGCAGGATGGTTTCCATGATCGATCGCAGGCCGCGTGCGCCGGTCTTGCGTTCGATGGCGCGCTTGGCAATCGCCGCGAGCGCATCCGCCGAGAAGCCCAGATGCACGCCTTCCATCTCGAAGAGGCGGGCATATTGCTTGACCAGCGCGTTCTTGGGCTCGACGAGGATCTTGATGAGTGCGGGCTCGTCGAGGTCTTCGAGCGTGGCGATTACGGGCAGGCGGCCGACGAATTCGGGGATGAGGCCGAAGCGCAGCAGATCCTCGGGCTCGGTCATGCGCAGCATTTAGCCGGTGCGGCGCTCGACGGGAGCCGCCACATGCGCGCCGAAGCCGATCGATTTGCCCTGCAGCCGGTCGCCGATGATGCGTTCCAGCCCGTTGAAGGCGCCGCCGCAGATGAAGAGGATGTTGGTGGTATCGACCTGCAGGAACTCCTGCTGCGGGTGCTTGCGGCCGCCCTGCGGGGGGACCGACGCGGTGGTGCCTTCCATGATCTTGAGCAGCGCCTGCTGGACGCCCTCGCCCGACACGTCGCGCGTGATCGAGGGATTGTCCGCCTTGCGGGAGATTTTATCGATCTCGTCGATATAGACGATGCCGCGCTGCGCGCGCTCCACATTGTAGTCGGACGCCTGGAGCAGTTTCAGAATGATGTTCTCAACATCCTCGCCGACATATCCCGCCTCGGTCAGCGTAGTCGCGTCCGCCATGGTGAAGGGCACATCGAGGATGCGCGCCAGCGTCTGGGCGAGCAGCGTCTTGCCGCAGCCGGTGGGGCCGATCAGCAGGATGTTCGATTTTGCGAGCTCGACCTCCTGGCCTTTCTGGCCGTGGTTCAGGCGCTTGTAGTGATTGTGCACGGCAACCGACAGAACCCGCTTCGCATGCGCCTGCCCAATCACGTAATCGTCGAGCACCTTCATGATCTCGCGCGGGGTGGGCACCCCGTCCTTGGTCGATTTGACCATCGAGGTCTTGGTCTCTTCGCGGATGATGTCGTTGCACAGCTCGACGCATTCGTCGCAGATGAACACGGTCGGCCCCGCGATCAGCTTGCGGACCTCGTGCTGGCTCTTGCCGCAGAAGCTGCAGTAGAGCGTGTTCTTGGAATCGCCGCCGCTCAACTTGGTCATCGGTTGTCCGCCTCGACCCGGGGTTCGTCCCCGGACTTGTGAAGAGTGTATGTTAGCCCGACTGGCCGTCCGGGCAACCCGCAAACGGCCAGCGGGCGCGAAAGGCCGCGATTCCCGTTGGAAATAACGGCCGCGCGCGCGCAAACTATCGGAAAAGCGAATGCAGTCGGCGATGAACCGGACGTCAGGCGGCTTTCAGCATTTCCTCGGGAGTGAGCGGGCGCTTCTCCATCACCTGATCGATCAGGCCGAATTCCTTGGCTTCCTGCGCGTCGAAAATCTTGTCGCGCTCCACGTTGCGCTCGATCACGTCGATCGGCTGGCCGGTGTGCTTGGCCATCAGCTCGTTCATGCGGTGGCGCACGCGCAGGATTTCGCGCGCCTGGATTTCGATGTCGGTCGCCTGGCCCTGCGCGCCGCCCGAGGGCTGGTGGATCAGCACGCGTGTGTTGGGCAGCGCGACGCGCATGCCGGGCTCTCCCGCCGCCAGCAGGAACGCGCCCATCGACGCCGCGCTGCCGACCGCGACGGTGCCGACCTTGGGACGGATGTACTGCATGGTATCGTAGATGCTCATCCCGGCGGTGATCACGCCGCCGGGCGAGTTGATATACATGTAAATGTCCTTCTTCGGGTTCTCGGACTCGAGGAACAGCAGCTGCGCCATCACCACCGAGGCCATGTGATCCTCGATCTGGCCGGTGACGAACACGATCCGCTCGCGCAGCAGGCGGCTGTAAATGTCGAAGCTGCGCTCGCCGCGCGAGGACTGCTCGACGACCATGGGAATGAGACCGGCGCGGGGATGGATCATCGGGGGGCTTTCGGGGCTGTGCTGCTGGTGGGCAATTTCGGGGGTGGGGCAGGGCGCGTCAAGCGGGGGTCGGTTGCATATCGCGGGCGATATGGTAGATTGCGAGTGTGAGGCTGGTCATCGACACAGATGTGGTGGTGGCAGCAGTGCGTAGTCCGGGCGGAGCATCGGCGGCGCTGTTACGGTATGTTCAAGAGGAGCGGGTGACGATCCTCGCATCGGTCCCAGTAATCCTGGCATATGAGGCGGTAGTGACGCGTTCCGAGCATCTGGCAGCGGCGGGCATCGACCGTGCGGCTGCGCTGAAAGTTCTCGACACGCTCGCTGCGTCGGCGGTGCGCGTTGTTCCCGATTTCCGCTGGCGACCACAGTTGCGCGATCCCGATGACGAAATGGTTCTCGAGACGGCGGTGAACGGGCGGGCGGATGCGATCGTCACGTTCAACCGGCGCGATTTTGGAACCGCGCCGATGCGGTTCGGTGTCGATGTCTGGCTTCCGTCCGAAGCCGTGAGGAGAGTGCGCGATGGCAAACAGTAATTATGCGCTCCGGCTGCCGGAGAGCCTGAAGCGCGAGGTGGAGCAGGTGGCGCGCGACGACAGCACCACGCTCAACCAGTTCATCGTGACCGCCGTGGCGGAGAAACTGGCGACATTGCGCACCGTCACCTTCTTCGAGGAGCGCGCCGCGCGCGCCGACTGGACGGCGGCACTGGCGGTGCTCAATCGCACAGGGGGCGAGCCGCCGCGCGAGGGGGATGAGTTGCCCGAGGGGTACGTCCCGTTGCCGCGTCGTCACGCCGCCGGGTAGCCTTCGCCCTTACCCGTGGGCGTGCTCGTCGTGATCATGATCGTGCTCATGATCGCAGTCAGGCCCGTGGACATGCCCATCGTCGCCCAGCATCGGCTCGCCGCTCGGCAGCGCCATGCCGCCAAGAGCGCCTTCTTCGCTTTCCAGCGCGGCCTGGATCTCGGCACGCGTGCTGGCGCGTTCGGTGACGGTGGCCAGCCCGATCAGATGATCGACGACCTTCTCCTCGTACAGCGGCGCGCGCAGCTGGGCGGCGGCCATCGGATTTTCGCGCAGCAGCTTCACCACCTGCTGCTGCTGGTTCTGCGGATAGCGCGCGGCTTCCTGGCCGATCAGGCGGTTCATCTCGGTCTGGCTGACCTCGATCCCGGCGCGGCGGCCGATCTCGCTCAGCAATAGCCCCAGGCGCACACGGCGTTCGGCAATCGTGCGGTAGTCCGCGCGTTCGGCCTCGAGTTCGGCCATGGCGGCGGCCGGATCGGCCTCGCGCGTGGCTTCGTCCGCCAACTGCTTCCAGATCTGCTCGAACTCGCTGTCCACCATCCCCTGCGGCACCGCGAAATCATGCGTCGCCGCCAGATGATCGAGCAGCTTGCGCTTCATGTGCGTGCGCGTGAGGCCGGTCAGCTCGCTCTCGACCTGATCCTTCATGATCTCGCGCAGCGCCGCCAGATCATCGAGGCCCAACCCCTTGGCGAACTCGTCGTCGATCGCGGGCGTCACCGCGGTGCGCACCTCGTTCACCAGCACGTCGAACACCGCGTCGCGCCCGGCCAGATATTTGGTGGTGTAATCGGCGGGGAAGGTCACCTTCACCTCGCGCTGTTCGTTGGCCTTGGCGCCCACCAGCTGGGCCTCGAAGCCAGGGATCAGCCGACCTTCGCCGAGCGTGATCGAGATGCCCTCCGCCTTGCCGCCCTCGAACGTCTCGCCATCGACCTTGCCCTCGAAATCGCAAACCACCACGTCACCCGTGGCGGCTGCATGATCGGGCGCGGCGGCGTCGAAGCGCTTCTGCTGCTCGGCGAGGCGCGTCAGCGCGGCGTCCAGTTCCTCGTCGTTCGGCTCGACCGTCAGTTTTTCGAGCGCGATGCCCTCGATCTCGCCGGGCTCCACCGCAGGCAGCAGTTCGACCGTGACCTTGAGGCCGATATCCTCGTTCTGGTCCGCCGTGGTCAGCTCGACCTCGGGCTGCGTCGCCGGGCGCAGCGCCTTTTCGCTCAGGAGCTGTTGTACCCCGTCCTTGACCGCACCCTCGAGCGCCTCCTGCCGCAGCGCCGCGCCGTGCATCTTGCGCACCAGGTTCGCGGGCACCTTGCCGGGGCGGAAGCCGGGCATCGCGACGCGGCCCGACACTTCGGCCAGTTGCTTGTCCACGCGCGCGTCGATGTCCGCCTTGGGGATGGTGAGCGTATATTCGCGGCGGAGGCCCTCGTTCAGGGTTTCGGCGATCTGCAAGGTGCTGGCTTTCCGGATGCTGGTGCGGGCGAAGGGACTCGAACCCCCACGTCTTGTGGACACTGGAACCTAAATCCAGCGCGTCTACCAATTCCGCCACGCCCGCGCGTGTATGGATATGGCGGCGCTACACCATGAGGGGCGGGGAGGGCAACGGGGTCAGCCGCGCGGCGCGAGCGCGCGCAATGCTGCCTCATCGATGAGCGTCATTGCTTGCAGCGGCGTAAGCCATGGATCAGCCTCAATGACCAGATCCATTTCCTCGTCCCGAAGTCCGCTGCGCGCGTGGCCCAATCCTTCCGTCCACTGCTCGGCGAACAACGCGTCGAAGCGACTTCGCAAGGACGGATTCTTTTGCAACGCCTTGTCGATCGCCCGCCGCTGCGTACGGACCGTATTCCACCAGCCCCGCCGGGGCCGATCGTCAGCCGAGACCGCCAGCTTGACCAAATGGCCGATCAGCAGATCGAGTCGGCTTTCGATCGACCGTTCGATGCTGCCGCCCAAGTCCGCGATCTCCTCGGCAAGATTGTCCACATCGATGTCGCTCCACTTGCGACCCAGCAAGGCGGCTTCCATGCGCTTGGTCCACGCGTAGAAGTCCTGCTGGTAGAGATCGGAATCGGGCAGCGTGGCGAGCTGGTTCGACATTTGCGGAATATAGCGTGCCTAGCCCAGCCTCGCCAGCGCGGCGGCGAGGCGGGTGGCTTCGGCGGTGAGCGCGGTCAGGTTTTCGCGCGCTTCCTCGATGGCCTCGGGTTTGGCCTTGACCATGAAACCCGCGATGCCCAGCCGCCCCTCGAACTTGGCGGCTTCCCTGAGCGCGGTTTCGCGGTTTCTGGTCAGGCGCGCGCGTTCGGCGGCGAGATCGATCACGCCTTCCAACGGGATGATCGCGGTCACCTCGGCGAGCACGATCTGCGCCGCGCCGCCCGGCGGCGGGGGATCGAAGCGCAGTTCGGACACACGCGCCATCTTGGCGAGCGCGGGCGCGGCGTCGGCCAGCCACGCGCGCGCATCCGCGCTGGCCTCGGCGATGTGGAGCGGCAGGTTCGCGCCGTGGGGGACGTTCAGTTCGTTCCTCGCGCTGCGGGTGGCCTCGATCAGGCGGATCAGGAAATCTATCGCCTTGGGCGCATCGGGGTCGAGCGCGCGCGCGTCCGCTTTGGGCCACTGCGCGAGGATGAGATCGTGCTGGCGCGGAGCGAGCGCGTGCCAGAGTTCCTCGGTGATGAACGGCATGAACGGGTGCAGGATGACGAGGATCTGATCGAGCACCCAGCCCGCCACGCGCCGCGTTTCGTCCGCCGCCGCGCCGGGTTCGGCGAGGATGGGTTTGGTGAGTTCCAGATACCAGTCGCAGAAACGGCTCCAGACGAACTGGTAGATCGCCGTGGCTGCGGCATCGAAGCGATAATCCGCGAGCGCGAGTTCGACCGCGTGGATGCAGGCGACGGTTTCGGCGATGATCCACGCGTTGACGGTCTCGTGCGCTTGCGGCGGATCGAGGTGGGCGCTGCCGCCGATGCCGTTCGATTGCGCGAAGCGCGCCGCGTTCCAGAGCTTGGTGGCGAAGTTGCGGTAACCCTCCACGCGGGCTTCGCTCATCTCGATGTCGCGGCCCTGCGTCTCCATCGCGGCCATGAAAAACCGCAGTGCATCCGCACCGTACTTGTCGATCAGGCCCAGCGGATCGACGGCATTGCCCTTCGACTTGGACATCTTCTGCCCCTTCGCGTCGCGCACGAGGCCGTGGCAGTAGACCGTGGGGAAGGGGGCCTCGCCCATGATGTGGTGCCCCATCATCTGCATGCGCGCGACCCAGAAGAAGATGATATCGAACCCGGTGACGAGGACGCTGTTCGGGTAATGTTTGGCAAGCAGCCCTCCCTCTCCCGCGAACGCGGGAGAGGGATGCGAGCCGGAGGCGAGCGGGGAGAGGGAGGGCGCGCTTTGCCCCGTCTGGCCCCCTCCCTCTCCCTGGCCTCCGGCCTGTCCCTCTCCCTGCGGGAGAGGGTTGGCACCCGTCCACCCCAAAGTCGCGAACGGCCACAGCGCGGAGGAGAACCAGGTGTCGAGGACGTCGGGGTCCTGAAACAGTGCAATAACACGCTCCCCGCGTTGTGCAGCCTCACCCATCAGAATTATCGCTTCTGTTGATGAGGTCACTATTACGACCCTGTACGAGTGATCTCCGTAATAAGTCTCCGCTTCATTGATAACTGACTCGGCGTTCTCTCCAATGAACGCCTTCCCGCGCGTAAATAAGTTGCCTTCACCTACTGACATCACGGTGGCATAAAGCTCGCCATCTTCGCGCACGAAAGGCCCATACCAAGCCGGTATCCGGTGCCCCCACCACAATTGCCTGCTCACGCACCATGGCTGGATATTCTCCATCCACTGAAAAAACGTCTTGCTCCACGTCTCGGGCACGAACCGCGTGTCACCCTCGCGCACTGCGCGCATCGGCGCTTCCGCCAGCTTGGCTGCGTCGACATACCATTGGTCGGTCAGCCACGGCTCGATCACCACGCCCGATCGGTCGCCGAACGGCACGTTGTGGCGATGCGCGTCGATCTTCTCGAGCAGCCCCCTCGCCTCGAAATCGGCGACCACCTTCGCGCGCGCCTCGAACCGGTCCAGCCCCCGATAGTCCTCGGGCGTGGCATCGCTCATCGCCGCGTCGGCGGTCATCAGGTTGATGAGCGGAATGCCCGCGTCGGGGTGGCGCTGGTACACCGCATAGTCGTTGAAATCATGCGCCGCAGTGATCTTGACCGCGCCGCTGCCGAACGCGGGATCGACGTAGCTGTCCGCGATGATCGGGATCAGCCGATCGACGATGGGCAGTCTGGCGAAGCGCCCCACCAGATGTCGATACCGCTCGTCATCTGGATGCACCGCGACTGCGCCGTCGCCCAGGATCGTCTCGGGGCGCGTCGTTGCGATGGCGATATAGCCGTCGCCGTCCGCGAGCGGATAGCGGAAGTGCCACAGGTGGCCGTCCACCTCGCGCATCTCGACTTCGAGGTCGCTGATCGCGGTCTTGAGCTTGGGGTCCCAGTTCACCAGCCGCTTGGCGCGATAGATCAGACCCTCGTGGTATAACTGCACGAACACCTTGCGGACCGCGGCCTCATAAGCAGGGTCCATCGTGAACCGCTCGTTCGCCCAATCACACGAAGCCCCGAGCCGCCGCAGCTGCCGCGTGATCGTGCCGCCGCGTTCTTCCTTCCAATGTCGCACGCGCTCGACAAAGGCCTCGCGCCCCAGGTCCGCGCGCTTAACCCCCTCCGCATCGAGCAGCCGTTGGACCACCATCTGCGTCGCGATGCCCGCATGATCGGTCCCCACCACCCACAGCGTATCCTTGCCGCGTAGCCGCTCATATCGGATCAGGATGTCCTGCAGCGTGCAGTCCAGAGCGTGGCCGAGGTGGAGCGAGCCGGTCACGTTGGGCGGCGGGATCACGATCGTGAACGGCTCCGCATCGGGCCGCGACGGGCGGAACGCGCCGGTCGCCTCCCAGTGCGAATACCATTTGGCCTCGATGGCGGCGGGGTCGACAGTCGTCTCGATCATGCGCCCACGCCGAACCGCGTGCGTTCGGGCGGTCCATCGCCAAGGCTGGACAGCGGCGACCGTGGCATGCCAGCTTTCGCGCGTGAACAAGGAGGGGCCGATGAACCGCCGCGAGATGCTGACCGCCACCGCCGCGCTTGCCGCGACCGCCGGGGCCGCGCGCGCCGCCCCTGCATCTGCGGATGGGATCGAGCACGCGGGGCTGGCGGGCCACGATTACCAACCCGCGGTCGGAGCAGTGCGCGCCTATGCAGAACGCCACCGGGCGGATCATTCGCTCCCCGGCATGACGATCGCGATGGTGGACCGCGACGGGTTCGCCGCCTTCCTGCCGCTCGGGCTGGCGGACGCGGACCGCCGCGTGCCGGTCAACGCGGCGCATCTGTTCCAGAACGGATCGATCACCAAATGCTTCGCGGCGCTCTGCGCACTGCGCCTGCGTGCGGCGGGCAGGCTGGACCTCAACGCCGAGGTCGCGGCGCTCGTACCCGGCGCTCCGGTGCCCGCTGGCATCACGCTCGCGCACCTGATCGAGCACAGCAGCGGCCTGCCCGACGATGCGCCGATGTTCCCGCGCCCGACCGGCGGCAAGCTGTGGCAGGGTTATGCGCCGCGCACCCACTGGTCCTACAGCAACACCGGCTACTATCTGATCGGCATGGCGCTCGAACGCGCTGCGGGCCAGCCCTTCGCGGCGCTGGTGCGCGACCTGGTGTTCGCGCCGCTGGGCATGGACACGGCGCGCGGCGCGATCCGGGCGGAGGAGCGCGCGCGCTATGCGGTGGGCTACAACCCCGCCGCGCCCGATCTCGGCTGGAACGACGGCGATGCGCTCGGCACCGCACCCTGGGCGGACGTCACCTTCGCGGCGGGCTGCATCGCAGCGACCGCGCACGATATGGCGAAATATCTGCGCTGGCTGATCGCGGCCAGCGCGGGCCAAGGCGCGCCGCTGCTGAGCGACGCGGACGCGCGCACCTTCACCACCGCGACGATCGACGCGCCCGGCTGGGCCTCGCCGGGTGCGCGCTACGGATACGGCCTGGCGACGGTGCAGTATGATGGACGCCCGATGCTGCACCACACCGGCGGCATGATCGCGTTCAGTTCGTCGATGCACATCGATCCTGCCGCCGGAGTGGCGTGCTTTGCCAGCACCAACATCGGCTCGACCGGCTACCGACCGCGCGACGTGACCGCCTATGCGTGCCAGATGTTGCGCGCGGTACGCGAGGGCAGTGCCGCGCCCGCGCCAAAGCCGACGCGCGTGCCGTTCGACAAGCCCGCCGACTATGCGGGCCGGTTTGCGACCGCCGACGGGCGAACGCTCGTGCTGAACGCGTCGGGCGGCGGCCTGCGCGCCAGCTTCGCGGGCGGCGCTGCGGCGGTGGAGCGCGGCCCCGACGTGCTGACCGTGCGCCATCCCTCGTTCGCGCGCTTCCCGCTCACCGCTGAGCGCGCGGGCGGCAAGGTGGTCGGACTGTGGCACGGTGCGGACTGGTACGGCGCCCCTGGTGGTCCGGCGAAGGCCGCACCCCCGCCCGAACTCGCCGCGCTCGCGGGCCGCTACGATACCGATGGGCTCTGGGGCGGCGTCACGCGCATCGTCGCGCGCGCCGATGGCCTCTGGATGGATGGCATCACCCCGCTCACGCACCTGCCCGATGGCAGCTGGCGCGTGGGCGCGGACGACTGGTCCCCCGAGCGAGTGTGGTTCGATGGCGCGATCGACGGCCGACCGCAGCGCATCAGCCTGTCGGGCACCGACGCGCTGCGCCGCGCTGACGGCTGAGGGTCAATCCGCCGCGCCGCCCAGCTTGCGGTGCAGGAAATCGATCATCGCGCCGTCTGCCTTCATCCAGGCCGCGTGGCGGAGAAAGCCGTGGATCTCGTCGGGCAGGACCAGCTCCTCGTAGTCCACTCCCTTCGCCTCCAGCCGCCGCGCGAGGTCCACGGTCTGGTTGAAGCGCACGTTGCGATCGTCGTCGCCATGGATCAGCAGCACGGGCGAGGTCCAGGTCGCGATGTCCGCGTCGGGCGAGGATGCAAAGGCGACCGCGTTCAGCTTCGCACGGTCCCCCTGTTCGTAACGGTTCGGCATCGAGGGCACTTCTTCGGCGAGCAGGCGGCTCCAGTCGTGGACGCCGTGCAGGTCCACCCCCGCCTTGAACAGGTCCGAATTGCGCGCCAGCGCAAGCCCGGTCAGGTAGCCGCCATAGCTGCCGCCCCAGATGCCGAGCCGCTCCGGATCGACTCCGGGCTGCGTCCGAAGGAAACGCGCGGCCGCGACGACATCCCTGTACTCGGCCGCACCCGTCGGCCCCCAATTGTCCGGATGATGGAAGTCACGGCCATAGCCGATGCCGAGCCTGTAGTTGACGCTGAGCACAACATAACCGTGCGCCGCCAGATACTGGTTCATCGCATAGGCGTGGCTGTAATAATCCATGTAATGCCAGCCGAGCAGCATCTGCCGGGGCGGGCCGCCGTGGACGTACACCAGCGCGGGCTTGCGCGCCGCGCCGCCCGGCGTGGCGAAGATCTGGCCGTGGATCGTCAGTCCGTCCTCCGAACGAAACGTGACCGCGCGCGGCGCGATGAACTGCGCGCCCGCGAAATCGGATGGTGCCTCCTGTCCGGCGAGCGTTCGGCCCTTCCGGCCGCCATCGTCGACGATTTCGACCAGCGGCGGGCGGGTGATCGCCGCGCCTACGAACGCCGCCCCGTGCGCCAGCGCGACGGGTGCCCAGTTGGTGGTCGGCCCATGGGTGAGCGCAACGGGCGCGCCACCCTCCACACCGACGCGGAAGATGTGCCGACGATCGTCGTCGCCCGGCAACGCGCCAGTGTTGGCCGAGAACAGGATCGCGCGCCCGTCCCGCGAGGGGGCGACATGCTCGACCATGTAGTTGCCCGGCGTCAACAGCCGGGAAGTGCCGCCGCTGGCGGGCACCGCGTAAAGATGCGGCCAGTTGTCGAGATCGGCCGTGAACGTCAGCGTCGCCCCACCCGCCCAGTGCAGGTTCGCCCCGCCCGCGGTCTCGGGAAAGCTGCCGTGGAGCGTCCTGGGGCTCGCCCACACACGCTTCGTCTCGCCCGTCGCCGCGCTCGCGCTCCAGATCGACCACGGGTGGGGAACCTGCGTCAGCGACGGCTCGGGCTCGCCGCCTTCGCCGTAGCGGTGGGTGTAGGCGATGCGAGTGCCATCGGGGGACCAGACCGGATCGGCGTCGAGACCGCTGCTCGGCGCGAGCCACAGCAGCGGCGCGGCGTCGGCGGTGTAGATGCCGACGAAGCTGTGGTCCTCGCGTGTGGAGACGAAAGCGAGGCGCGTGCCATCGGGGGACCAGGCGAGCTGCCCGTCCTTGCCGCGATCGAAGAAGAGGCGGCGGGGTTTCTCGCCCTTGAAGCCTGCGGTCCAGACCACGTGGTCCTTCAGATAGGCGAGGCGGCCGTCGGCGGAGAGCGCCGGGGCGTCTCCCTCGTCGATCTTGGTCGGTGCAGCCGCGCCGGTCGGGTCGGCGGCATACAGTGTGGCCTTGGCCTCGGTGGGCAGCGAGCCGGGGTTGGGCGCGAGATTGCCCGTGGCGGGCCAGTTCGCATCGGCATCGCCCCCCCGTACATAGACGAGCGCGCGGCCGTCCGGGCTGAGCGCCAGACCGGTCAGTTCCTGCCCGTCGTCCTCGGCATACCGGGTCACCTGGCGCGGCACGAAATCGGGCCCGTCCGCGACCCAGATGTTGCGCACACCCTTGACCGTCCGGACCCAGGCGATGCGATCCGCCTTCGTGGCCGCGATCAGCTCGGCGCTGAACGGATAGGCGTGCATCTGCGCGAGCGTGAAATTCGCGCGGGCGGGGATGGCGGCCACGAGGACGAACGCGGCGGCGAGGAGATTGCGGTTCATGGGGCCTCCCTGAATTCAAGCGGGAAGCTGACCGGGGGCGGTCAGCCTGTCAACGCAGCGCCACCGGCGACCGGGCTGCACCGGCCGGGGCTTCGATCCCGTCCACACCCCGGATTCGGGCTGACGCATTGAGCGATGCCCGCCAGTGCGCCAAGACGCATCCCATCCACGCGAGGGGTTTATCCATGCCGACACCGCAAAATGACGCCGCCTCCCGGGGAACGGAGCAAGCGCCGCGCCTGACCATGCGGCGGCCCGACGACTGGCACGTCCATCTTCGCGACGGCGCGATGCTCGCCGCCGTGGTCAACGATACGGCCCTGCAGTTCGCCCGGGCCATCGTGATGCCCAATCTCGCTCCGCCCGTCACAACCGTCGCTGCCGCAAGCGCCTATCGCGCCCGCATCTTGGCAGCTCTGGAGCCAGGTCAGGACTTCCATCCCTTGATGACATGCTATCTGACCGACACCACCGACCCCGACGAGGTCGCGCGCGGATTTGCCGACGACGTATT
>JBBQJX010000009.1:0-14715 GCA_038326295.1 Sphingomonadales bacterium | reverse complement strand
GAGGTCACCGCCGGCGGGATCGACACCGCCGGGCTGTCTTCGACCACGATGGAAGCGCGCAAGGTGCCCGGATTATATGCGATCGGCGAGGCGGTCGACGTGACCGGATGGCTCGGCGGCTATAATTTTCAATGGGCGTGGGCGAGCGGCTGGGCCGCCGCCCAGGTCCTGTGACCGCACGACCACAGGGCCGCCTGCGGACGCGAAATTCGTCCGCCCGTCGCAGACGCCAGCAGCTCGCCAAAACTGGACCCGCTCCCGGTGGCGAGGCCCGGCTTCGAACCGCCTCCCGCCGCACCGCCGCATCCAAAAGGGGCATCGAAGCGAAGGCCATTCCATTACGGCCAATGGGGCCGATCGCAAACGACCACCGCTTTCGCACGTACTGATCCAGTCAATGATCGCGCCCGGGCCCGGCGGCGGGCCGGCGACCGAGCTGCTGGTGTTCGCCGACGCCGGGCACGGCATTTCGGGGAAGGGGTACGATCCCGTCGTCTATCCCGGAATGGACGGCGATCCCGCCGCGACCGCGCACGCACAGGCTCGCGTGGGCGCGGCGGCGATCGTAATGTTCTCGCGCGTGCGGAAACTTTGAGCCTGGATCAGCGCCTCTGCTCCGGCATGGTGCAGCCCACTCCTGTGCAGTCGAGCGCGACGAAAGTCTCGGAGCGCAGTCGCCAGCCCTGCGCGGTGGGCACCCACACTGCCAGATACTCGCCGCCGCGCGCAGTGACGGGGGCGGGCGCGCGCCAGGTGCCGGTCCAGTGGCCCCATTCGGCGGCGCGCTGGCGATCGTCGGCGATCTCGATGCGGCCGGGCGTGCGCGTGTAGGCGATGAATGTGAGATCGCGCCAATCGCTCGCGGCGAGCATCGTGGCGGGCGCGTCCGCCCCCTGGCCCACCGCGCCGCTCACGCCGCGCAGGAGGGTGTAGCCGGGCGCGTAGGCGGCAGCGATGCGTGCCGGATCGCGCGCGGCGAGCGCGGCGTTGTTTTCGGCGCGAAGGTCCCGGATCTGCGCGGCGTCGTCGGGCCCCGGCGCGGCCGCCAGCAGCAACAGCGCGAGCAGGGCAGCGCGGCGCATCAGACCGCCGGGTAGCGCAGCCGCCCCAAGAACCTGACCGCGCTCGGCCAGCCCCCGGTCAGGCCGAGGACGCGCGCCTTCGTCTTCTCGAACGCCATGATGCCCGCGATGCGCCGGTCGAGGAAGGCATGCGTGTCGGCGCGGTCCTCGCTCGTATCGTTCAGCCAGTACAGCAGCGTCGCGCTGTACACCGCGCTCAGGATCGCGCGCTTGGTGTAGAAATTATAGTCGGTGCTGGTGTCTCCGGCGGCGCGCCAGATGCTGTCCACAGTTCGCCACAACGTTTTTGCCGCGCGCCCGGCGTTCTGTGGCTGGGAGAGGATCGCCGCCGCCCTTCGCACCGCCTCGCGGTGGGGTTCGGCCTGTTCCAGGCGGGTGCTCACCGCCACCCGGATGCGCTCGCGCACCTTCATGGCTGGCACGTCCATCGCCGCCATCGCGGCTTCCATCTCGCGGTCCGCCCACGTGATATAGGCTTCCGCCATGTCGGCGGGGCCGGTGAAGGCGAGGCGCGCGACCGCGACGGGCACGCCGATGTCCCCCGCCGCCGCCGACAGCGACGTCTGCCCCCACCCATCGAAGGGCACGTGCGGCAGCATTGCCTCCACCAGCGCGGGGCGGAGTTCGGTGGGTGTCTGGTCCACCAGCTTCATGCGGCCTCCTCATGCAGGATCAGGCCGGGCAGGTTCCGGCGGATCGCCTCGGTCATGCCCGGGCCTTCGATGAAGGCGATGTCGCGGCAGCCGAGTTCACGGCCATCGATGGCGCGCACTGCCACCTCGGGGATCGGCGTGCCGCTCTCCCGCTCGATGAAACTGTAAGGCAGGCGGCCATCCCGGGACAGCCAGCGCGATCCCCACTGCGCGAGTGCGACGATTGTGGGGAACAGCGCACGGCCCTGATCGGTCAGCCGGTAAACGATGCGGCGGCCATCCTCGGCATCGGTGTCGCGGGTCAGGATGCCCGCGTCCACCAGCTTGGCGAGCCGCGTCGAGAGGACGTTGCGCGCGATTCCGAGCGAGGCCTGGAAGCCTTCGAAGTGGCGGATGCCGAAGAAGGCGTCGCGCACGATGAGCAGCGTCCACCACTCGCCAAGCAGTTCGAGACTGCGCGCGAGCATGCACGATGCGGGGAGGGGGCTGCGTTTGGGCATGGTCTGTGATTCGCCAGTGTGCGCGTTTTGGGGCCGGGGTTCAACGCGGCGCTTGCGCGCCCTGTTAGGTTGCGATATGGAACCTATATCCCGTTGTGTAAAGGAACCGGATATGCGCTACACCTGCTCCGCCATCGTTGCCTTGTTCGTATTTGCCGCCCCCGCCGCCGCGCACCGGTTCGAGGCGCGCCTCGCGCCGCCCTCTCCACCCGCAGCAATTGTCTCGTCCGAGATCGCGTGGACCTGCAACGGCACCAATTGCACCGCCGATGCGGGAATGGTGGACTCACCCGCACGCCTGTGCGCCCGCTTCGCCAAAGAGGTCGGTCGCCTCGAACAGTTCAGCGTCGATGGCGCGCCGATGCCCGCCGATGCGCTCGCCAAGTGCAACGCCCGGGCGAAATAGCCGTCCGGGGTTGAGCGCAGGTCCGGCTTGCGCTATACGATGTGCGTCTGCGCCCGAGGGAACGCCTCTCGGGCGCTTTTGTTGGGCGTGGGTACGCCTTTCGCAATCAGGAGCAGTGTCGGCCCTCATGCAAATCTTCGTCCGCGACAACAACGTCGATCAGGCCCTTCGTGCGCTGAAAAAGAAGCTTCAGCGCGAGGGCGTTTATCGCGAGATGAAGCTGCGCCGTCATTATGAAAAGCCGAGCGAGAAGCGCGCGCGCGAACGCGCCGCCGCGATCCGTCGCGCGCGCAAGATGGACCGCAAGCGCACCGAGCGCGAAGGCGCGAAGGCGTAAACCCATGTCGTCCGCCAGTTCGCAACGCGGAGGCAACGGCGCGTTCGCGTGGATCGGTGGCCTCGCGCTGCTGATCGGCATCGCGGTCGTCCTCGCCTTTTCCGGCACGAGCAGTCTCGCGCAGACTGCGCTTCCGGCCGACGCGGTCAAGGTCTTCAAGCCCGGCGCGGGTGCCACGCCGGGGCCGACCGATACGGTGACGGTGCGCTATGTCGGGCGTCTGGCGACCACGGGCCAGGTATTCGACGCGACGCCGCCCGGCCAGACCGCCGATTTCCCGCTCGACAAGGTCGTGCCCGGCTTCAGCCAGGGCATCCAGCGCATGCATGTTGGCGAGCAGTCGCGGATCGCCATTCCCGCCGCGCTCGGCTACGGCGCGCAGGGCACGCCGGGCGGGCCGATACCGCCCAACGCGGATCTGGTCTTCGATGTCGAACTGGTGAAGGTCGCCAAGGCGGCGCAGTAGCCCGCTCCTCTCCCGCACAGCGGGGGAGGTCCCCAAAAAGGCGGAGGGGGTTTTCCCATCCGACCGCCCCCTCCGTCGGCTTCGCCGCCACCTCCCCCGCTTTGCGGGAGAGGAGAAGAAAGACGCAAAATGATCCACGCCCTCGACATTCTCGCCATCGGCAACGCCATCGTTGACGTACTCGCGCCGGTGGACGATGCGTTCCTCGCGGCGCAGGGGCTCGACAAAGGCTCGATGCGCCTGATCGATGCCGCCGAGGCGACCCGCCTTTACGCCGCCTTCCCCCCGGCGCGCGAGGTTTCGGGCGGTTCGGCCGCCAACACCGCTGCGGGCATCGCCGCGCTGGGCGGCCGCGCGGGCTTCATCGGGCGCGTGGCGGACGATCAGCTGGGCGACGTGTTCGCGCACGATCTGCGCGCGGCGGGCGTAGCCTTCGCCACCCCGCGCGGCAACGCCGGGCCCCCCACCGCGCGCAGCCTGATCGCGGTGACCCCCGACGCGCAGCGCACGATGAGCACCTTCCTCGGTGCGGCGCAGGAACTCGACGCCGCCGACATCGAGGACACGCACATCGCCAGCGCCGCCATTCTCTACCTTGAAGGCTATCTCTGGGATCCTGAACGCCCGCGCGCCGCGATGCGCCGCGCGATCGATGTCGCGCGCGCGGCCGGAAACCGTGTGGCCTTCTCGCTGTCGGACGCCTTCCTGCTCGATCGTCACGGCGACGATTTCCGTGCACTGCTCGACGGCGGGCTGATCGACATCCTGTTCGCCAACGAGGGCGAGGCGATCGCGCTCACCGGTGCCGCTGATTTCGACGGCGCGGCCAGCGCGCTCGCGGGCAAGACCCCGGTGGTCGTGATCACACGCAGCGCCGATGGCGCGGTGGTGCTCGCCGAAGGCGCACGCCACGCGGTCCCCGCCGCGCCGGTCGCGCAGCTGGTCGATACTACCGGCGCGGGCGACCTGTTCGCGGCGGGCTTCCTGTTCGGCCTTGCGCACGGCCACCCGCTCCCGCGTTGCGCCGAACTTGGCGCGATCGCGGCGGCCGAAATCATCTCGCACTACGGCGCGCGGCCCGAGGCGGATTTGCGCGTATTGGCGGGGGTTTAGGCCCCTGTCTTCACAAACCGTCTGACCTTGCCGCCGGTCGTCCTTTCGATCTTCTTCACCGCGCGCACGTCCACCCGCGCCTCCGCCAGCCCGGCCTCGCGCAGCGCCGTCTCGAGCCGCGCCGCCAGTCCGGGCAGATCGGCCGCGCCCACCGTTTCCACGCGCACTTCGGCCCCGTCGCCCGTCTGCACCACCTGCCAGTTCGCCACGCCGGGCGTCGCGATCATGCGCGTTTCGAACACCACCGTGCTGACGCTTACCCCTCCCGGATAGTCGAACATCGTGTTCACGCGGCCCGCCACGCGCGCCACCGCAGCGAACGCCGAGCCGCACGAACATTCGCGGTCCATCATCTCGAAGCGGTCGTCGATCCGGTAGCGGATCAGCGGCATCGCCAGATTGTAGAGGTTGGTAACATAGACGCCGCCGCCCGCATCGCCCGTCGGTTCGATGATGTTCAGATCCTCGCTCACATGGAACGCCGCATCGCCGGTGCAGGGGAAGGTGCCCGTCGCCTCGGTTGCGGACCAGCAATTGAGGATCGTGCACGGCCACAACACGCGCAGCCGTTCGGCGAGTGCGTCGTCGAGCGGTTCGGAGGAGGACAGCACGATATCGGGCGCGATCGCCAGCGTCCCCGCCTCGGCCAGCCCGGCGAGCATCCGAAGGGCGCTGGGATAGCTGTGGAGGAACTGCGGCTGCTTCGCGTTCAGCCGCGCCACGATCTCGGCGACGGGAAGCGTGGTCGGGGCCTTCATCGTCGGATTGCCCGTGGTGGCGAACGCTTCGGAAAGCGCGAAGCTGATGTGGCGCGAACTGTCCGCCGCCACGCTCGCCGTGCGCAGCACGGTGGGCGATGCGATGCGCATGATGAGCGGGATATGTCCCCGGCAAAACCCCGCGAAATGCTCGGCGAAACCCTGCCAGTCATAGACGAGCACGCCCGTCTGCCCGCTCGATCCGCCCGAGGAGACGACGTGGTTGGTCTCCAGCCAGTAATCGTCCGATTTCAGCCCGTCGATGAACGCCTCCGCGCCCGCCAGCGTCGCGCCCGGCACGGTCACGATCGCGTCCCAATTGGCCATCAGATCGGCCTTGGTCATCGGCGGCACACGGGCCAGATCGGCGGCGGTCACGGTGGCGGCGTCCACCCCCGCAAGCCGCGCGGCGTGCCAGGGCGAATGCGCCTGCGCGTGCGCCACCAGCGCGCGCAGCCGCCGCGTCTGCTCGGCCTCGATCTGCTCGCGCCCCCACCCCAGACGCCCGACCCAGGCGGGCAGGAACGCCATCAGGTCGGCGTAATGCCGCTTGTGCTGGGTTGCGATCCAGTCCGGTTCGTTCACTGCGTTCCCTCCCTCACCCTCGCTCGGCTTCGGCTCGCATGTCCCTCTCCCGGCTGCGGGAGAGGGACAGCGCGCAGCGCAGGGCGAGGGAGCGCCGCCCGCCGGTCAGGCACTCACGCTCACGCCCTTCCAGAACGCCACCCGCCCCTTGATGTTCGCCGCCTTCTCCAGCGGCTGGGCGTAGTACCACGCCGCATCCGCATTTTCCTTACCTCCCGCGATCAACGTGTAATAGTTCGCCGTTCCCTTCCACGGGCAACGCGACGTCGTCGAACTCGCTTTCAGAAGGGCTGGATCCACCGACGATATCGGGAAATAATGATTGCCCTCCACCACCACCGTATCATCCGATTGCGCGATGGTAACGCCGTTCCAAACTGCCTTCATGGTTAATTTCCTTAAACGAGGCGCGATCCGTCCGCTTTGAGCCTATCGACCACCTTCTTCACGTCCTGCGCGTGTCCGCGCGCGACCACCAGCACTGCATCCCCGGTTGCGACAACGGTGACGCCCTCCATCCCCACCACCGCCACGAGCGGACCTTCGCTGCGGATCAGGCAGTCGCGGCTGTCGATCTCGATCGTCTGGCCCCGCGCCGCGTTGCCGTGCGCGTCCGTCTGCGCGATTTCGTAAAGCGCGTCCCAGCTGCCCACATCGCTCCAGCCCATGTCCACCGGCACCACCGCCACCTGCGCCGCGCGCTCCATCACCGCATAGTCGATCGAGTCCGACGGCGAGGCCGCGAACGCCGCCGCTTCGGGCCGCAGCACCGGGCCGTCCGGCGCCGCGGCTACCATCGCGCGCGCGGTCGCCTCGACGATTTCCGGCACGTGGGTGCCAAGTTCCTCCAGATAGCGGTCGGCGCGCATCAGGAAGATGCCGCCGTTCCACGCATGATGCCCGCCCTCCACATAGGCGCGCGCGGTCTCGATCGCGGGCTTCTCGACGAACGCCTCGACGCGCCGCACCCCGCCGCCCAGCGCCTCGCCCAGATGGATATAGCCATATCCCGTCTCCGGCGTGCGCGCGTGAATGCCGAAGGTCACCAGCCACCCGGCCTGCGCATGCGGCACCGCCGCCTCGATTGCGCGGATGAACGCGGCGGTATCGACGATCACATGGTCGCTCGGCATCACCAGCATCAGCGCATGGCCCTCGCCGCGCGCCGCAAGCCAGTGCGCGGCAAGCGCGATCGCGGGGGCGGTGTTGCGCCCTTGCGGCTCGAGGATCAGCGCCTCGGGCGTGCGCCCAACCGCGCCCAGTTGCTCGAGGATGCCCGGCCCGTGCGCGTCGCCCGCCACCACGATGGGCTGGCGGAACCGCGCGGCATCGGCGGTGCGCAGCGCGGTCGCCTGGATCATCGTCTCGGGTCCCGCGAGCGCGAGCATCTGTTTGGGTGACGCCGCGCGGCTCAGCGGCCAAAGCCGCGCGCCCACTCCGCCCGAAAGGATCACGGGCCACAAACGGGTGTCGGACATCGCTCATTCTCCGGATACGCTGGTTCAAGCGCTTATTGCCCGCCACCCGCGCGGGCAAGGCGCGTTCATCGATGCTCATTCGCCGCTATCCTTCGCGCGCGCAGCATTGCTATAGCCTGCTATCAAACGACCGCCGCCGTGCCGTTCGCGGACCGGTTGCGCGCCAGCCCAGGGCCGACGAGCACCCGATGATCCGTCTTTTCCGACAACATGTCCCCGCCCCTCTGCTCGCGCTCGGGCTGATCGAGATCGCGCTGTTGTTCCTCAGCGCCGAACTCGCGTGGAGCGTACGCGCGGCCCAGATCGGCATGACGCAGTCGCCGGTGTCGGATCGGATGGGCGGGCTGCTCACTTTCACCGCGGTCACCTGGCTCTCGATGCTCGCGGTCGGTGTCTATCACGCCGCGTCGTACCGCTCCTCGCGCGTTGCGGTCACGCGCATGGCGGTCGCGATCGCGGCCTCGGTCATCCTGCTCGCGCTCGTGTATTTCTTCTTCCCCGATGTGGCGCTGTGGCGCTCGATCTCGCTTTACGCAGTCGTCTTCGCCTTCGTGCTCACGCTGCTCGCGCGCGCGATGTTCCTGCGGCTTGTCGGCTGGAAGAGTTTTCGCCGCCGCGTGCTTGTGCTGGGAGCCGGAAGCCGCGCCGCCAAGCTCGAGCTGCTCGCCGCCTCGCCCGAGGCGAGCTTTCTCGTGACGCGCTTCGTGCGCATGACCGATAACGCCCCCCAGGTGCAGAACTGGCAGGATCGTAACGCGATTCCCTCCGCCGCCGCCGTCGTCGAAGCCGACGGGGTGAGCGAGGTGGTGGTCGCGGTCGAGGAACGTCGTGGCGCGCTGCCGCTGGACGATCTCCTCCAGGTCCGTATGACCGGCGTGCGCGTCACCGACATCTCCAGCTTTGTGGAGCAGGAAACCGGGCGCGTCGATCTGGATTCGGTGCGGCCGAGCTGGCTCATCTTCACCGACGGCTACGGCGCGGGCAGCCAGCTCTCGATCGTGGGCAAGCGCATCTTCGACGTGCTCGCGAGTGTAACGCTGCTGCTGTTCGCCGCCGTGCCGATGGCGATCGTCGCCGTCCTCGTCAAAACCACCAGTCCGGGCACGATCTTCTACCGGCAGAGCCGCGTCGGCCGGTTCGGCAAGCCGTTCGATGTGATCAAGTTCCGCTCGATGCGCGCCGACGCGGAGAAGGAAGGCAAGCCCATCTGGGCGCAGAAGTCCGATCCGCGCGTGACCGGCGTGGGCAAGGCGATCCGCCTCACCCGGCTGGACGAACTGCCCCAGCTCTTCTGCGTTCTCAAGGGCGACATGAGCTTTGTCGGCCCGCGCCCCGAACGGCCATTCTTCGTTGAAGACCTTGCGAGCCAAATCCCGTTCTATAACGAGCGCCATGTCGTCAAACCGGGCATCACCGGCTGGGCGCAGATCAACTATCCCTATGGTGCCAGCGTCGCCGACGCGCGCTGCAAGCTCGAATATGATCTCTACTACATCAAGAATTACAGCCTGTTCCTCGATCTGCTGATCCTGATCCAGACGGTGCGCGTCGTGCTCTGGCAAGACGGTTCGCGGTGACGGCTTAGGTCGGGGGACAGCTAACCTATTTCGCTTGGCAAGGGTTTCGGCTGGCACCGTGGTGCAGCGAAATAGCGAAGCTGTCCCCGATGGCGCGCATTACCGCGTTGCCCACGTCCGCCGAGCCGTTAAGGATAGCGACAACGGGGACGGGAAGGACCGCGCGTGCTGCTGACCCAAGCCGGGCTCGTCGCCCATGCGATCGCCTGCTTTGCGTTCGTGGCGCTGGCGTTGCGCTCGGCGCGGCGCGGTGCCCAGGACGATGTGCCCGGCCGCTGGCTGATCGCGGCCGCCGCCATCACCGGCGTGTGGGCGTTCGCCTACGTCCTTGCCAGCGCGCGGGGCGGCGTCTGGATAGCTCTGCTTGCGCCTGCGGAGACGATGCGGACCGCCGCGTGGGGCGGATTCGTGGTCGCGCTCCTCGCGCCCTCGTGGGCAGAGCGGGAGCGCGAGCAGGTCGGCTCGTCGCGCATGGTCGCGATCGTGCTTGGCCTGATCGTGCTCCTGCAGCTCGCGATCGATCTAGGCGGCTCGCTGGGAGACAGCGGCGATATCGCCGCTCCGCTCGCGCTCGCCTTCATCGCCTGCCGGATGACGCTGGCGATCGGCGGGCTGATGCTGGTGCACAATCTCTATATCAACACCGCGCCCTCCTCGCGCTGGAGCGTGCGGCTGCTGTGTATCGGGTTGGGGGGGCTCTTCGGGTACGATCTCAACATCTACACGCTCGGACTGCTGACCGGGGAGTTGCCGCGCGATCTGTTCAATTTCCGGGGAATCGCCGATACGCTGATCGTTCCCCTGATCGCGCTCTCGGCGCAGCGTTCCTACCAGTGGCGCATTCGCCTCTCGCGCCAGGTGGTGTTCCAGAGCTTCAGCCTGGTCGGCATCGGATCATACCTCGTGCTGATGTCGGCGCTCGGTTACGGGCTACGCGCGGTCGGCGGCGACTGGGGGAGATTGCTCCAGATCGGCTTCGTTTTCGCGGGCGTCATTCTGCTCGCGGTCGTCGTCTTCTCCGGGCGCTTCCGCGCGTGGGCCCGCGTCCAGGTCAACAAGAATTTCTTCGCCTCCAAATATGATTATCGCCAGGAACAGCTCCGCTTCATCTCCACCCTGTCGGACGCGGGGGAGAGCACGCTTCCCGAGCGCGTCGTGCGCGCGGTGTGCCAACTGGTCGATAGCCCGTCCGGGGTGCTGTTCACGCGCGAGGAAGGCGAGGATTTCGCGACTGTGGCGCGCTGGAACCCGCTGGTGCTGGATTTCGAGGTGCCCGCCGACGGATCGCTTGCGGCGTGGCTGGGCGCGGAAGGGCGGATCGTGAACCTCGACGATCTGCGCGCCGGGGTGGGCCACGGCGATCTGCCGTTGCCCGAATGGGCGTTGGATCGTCGCCTTTGGCTGATCGTCCCGCTGCTCCACATCGAGCATCTGAGCGGCTTCATCGTCCTCGAACGCAGTCTGGCCGCGCGCCCGTTGAATTGGGAGGATTACGATCTGCTGCGGACCGCCGGGCGACAGGCCGCAAGCTACATCGCCGAGAGCGCGGGCCAGCGCGCCTTGTCCGAGGCGCGCAAGTTCGATGAATTCAACCGCCGGTTCGCGTTCATCCTGCATGATATCAAGAATGTCGTCAGCCAGCTCAGCCTCGTCGCACGTAACGCCGAGAAGCATGGATCCAAGCCGGAGTTTCAGGCGGACATGGCGGCAACGCTCAAAAGCTCGGTCGGACGGATGAACGATCTGCTCGCACGGCTCGGCGCGCGCGGCGGCGATCGGCCCGAGCGTCCCGAACGCGTCGATCTGGCCCGGCTCGTCGAGGGCGTCGGGCAACGGATGCGCCACGCACACGCGGCGCTCAACGTCCACGCCGACGAAGGGCCGCTGTGGGTCGAGGCCGACGGGGCGCGTCTCGAGGTCGCGCTCGAGCATCTGACGAAGAACGCGATCGACGCGAGCGGCCCCTCGGACCCGATCGTCCTTGCCTTAGCCCGGGACGAGGGTATGGCGCGGCTCGAAATTCGCGATCATGGCCAGGGGATGAGCCCGGCCTTCATCCGCGACGGACTGTTCCAGCCCTTCCACTCGACCAAGCCAGACGGCTTCGGCGTTGGCGCTTACGAGGCGCGCGAGATCGTGCGCGGTGCGCGCGGTCGCCTCACCGTCGCGTCGCGCCCGCACGAGGGAAGCACCTTCACCATCCTGTTGCCCCTGATCGACGCCCCCGCAGCCGCGACCCGGGCCGCCGCCTGATGGCCGATCCGCGCCCCAAGCTGCTCGTCGTCGAGGACGATGAGGGCCTCGCCCGCCAGCTGCGCTGGTCCTACGAGGATTACGACGTGCTCGTCGCGCCCGACCGCGCAACCGCGATCGATCTGCTGCGCCTGCACGAGCCTGCGGTGGCAACGCTCGATCTCGGGCTCCCACCCGATCCCGATGGCACCAGCGAAGGTTTCGCCGCGCTGGGCGAGTTGCTCGGCCTAAAAAGCGATATGAAGGTCGTCGTCGCCAGCGGCCACGGCGCGCGCGAGAGTGCGCTGCGCGCGGTGGCGATGGGCGCCTATGATTTTTACCAGAAGCCGGTCGATTTCAACGATCTGGGCCTGATCGTCCGGCGCGCTTTCCACCTCGCCGCGATCGAGGCGGAGAACCGCCGCCTCCAGGTCCGCGCCGACGCGTCCGCGCTCGGCGGCCTGATCACCGCCGCGCCCGAAATGCTCAAGGTCACGCGCATGGTCGAGCGCGTGGCCGATACCAATGTCTCGGTCATGCTGCTCGGCGCGAGCGGCACCGGCAAGGAGGTGCTCGCGCGCGGCCTCCATGCACGGTCGCGCCGCGCCGACGCGCCGTTCGTGGCGATCAATTGCGCCGCGATCCCCGACACGCTGCTCGAATCCGAGCTGTTCGGCTACGAGAAGGGCGCGTTCACCGGCGCGAACAAGACCACCGAAGGCAAGATCGAGCTTGCGCACGGCGGTACGCTGTTCATCGACGAGGTGGGCGACATCCCGCTCGCCATCCAGGTCAAGCTGCTGCGCTTCCTGCAGGAACGCACCGTCGAACGCATCGGTGGCCGCAAGCCGATTCCGGTCGATGTGCGGATCGTCGCCGCGACGCATCGCGACATCGATGCGATGGTCAGGGCGGAAACCTTCCGCGAGGACCTCTATTACCGTATCGCCGAGATCACCATCCGCATCCCGCCGCTGGTCGAGCGCGTAGGCGACGCGGCGCTCCTCGCGCATCATTTCGTCCAGCGCTTCAGCCACGACATGGATCGCGCGCCCAAAAGTTTTTCCGCCGATGCGCTGACCGCGATCACGCACTGGTCGTGGCCGGGCAACGTGCGCGAGGTGGAAAATCGCGTTAAGCGCGCCATCGTCATGTCGGAGGAGCGCCGTATCACCGCCGCCGATCTCGATCTCATCGACGATACCGATGTCGAGGCGCTGAACCTGAAGGCGGTGCGCGAAAGCGCCGATCGCGTCGCCATCCGCGCGGCGCTGGCCCGCGCGGAAAACAGTGTCACCACCGCCGCCAAGCTGCTCGGCATCAGCCGGCCGACGCTCTACGACCTGATGCGCCAATATGGGATGGACGGGTGAGCGGTGTGCCGCAATGGGCGCGTCGTCACTTGACATCCATCGCGCCGGACCGCCGTAACTGCCTCAGATCGCCCGGGAGATTTCACTTGCGTCATCGCACCGTCCTTCGCACGTCCGCGCTCGCCGCCTTCCTTCTCGCCGCCCCCATCGCCGCCCACGCGGATGCGCAGGGCAGCATGATCGCCTTCAACCAGGCGCTCGCGCATTTCCAGGCAGGCGATCTGCGCGATGCGCGCATCGAGCTGCTGAACGCGCTCAAGGCCAATCCCAATAATGGCGTCGCGCGGCTTTTGTTCGCGCGCGTCCAGCTCGCGCGCGGCAACGGCGTCGCCGCGCAGACCGAGATCGAGCGTGCGGTGAAGGCGGGCATCCCGCGCGAAAAGACGCTGCACCTGACCGCGCACGCATTGCTGCTGCAGAACAAGGCCAGTCTGGCGCTGGAGACCGCGTCGAGCGCGGGCATCCCGCCGCAGTTCGGCTCCTACGCGGCGCGGATGCGGGGCCGGGCGCAGCTTCAGCTCGGCAAAATCGCTGCCGCCGGGAGCGAATTTTCCAACGCGCAGCGCATCGCGCCGGACAACCCGGACGTGCTGGTCGATCTCGCGCGCTACCAGATCGGCTCGCACGATGTCGCGAGCGCGAGTAAATCGATCGATCGCGCGATCCAGCTCGCTCCGGGCAATGTGGAGGCGCTCGACCTCAAGGGCGGACTGGTTCGCGCCACGCAGGGCCTCGAGCCCAGCCTCGCCTGGTTCGATCGTGCCATCAAGACCGACGGGAACAGTATCGAGGCGCGCCTCGAACGCGCCGCCACGCTTTCGGATATGAAGCGCTACGATGCCGCGCGCGCCGATCTGAAGCATGTGCTGGGCCTCATCCCCAATCATCCCATCGCGCTGTATCTCTCCGCAGCACTCGCCGTGCGCGAGGGCAAGTTCCAGGAAGCCGAGACGATTCTGGGTCAGACCAAGGGCGTGCTCGACAATTATCCGCCCGCGCAGCTGCTGCGCGCCGATATCGCGCTCAAACAGAAGAATCTCGGCGTCGCGTTCGAAAATCTGAGCGCGATCGTCGCGCGCGCCCCCGATAATCCCGGCGCGCGGCGCGCGCTGGCGCAGGTGCAGCTGCAGCGTGGCGATCCGCGCGGCGCGCTCGTCACGCTCGAACCTCTGACCAAGCTGCCGAGGCTCGATGCGGGCACGCTCGCAATGATGGGCTCGGCGCACGCGCAAACGGGCGATTTCGCCACTGCGCAGGAATTCTTCGAACGCGCGGCCAAGCTCGCCCCGAACGTCGCCGCGCTCCAGACGCAGCTCGCGATGACGCGCATGGCGCAGGGCGACGCCAGGGGTGCCGATGCCGGTCTGGAAAATGTCCTCAAGACCGATCCGAAGTCGGTCCAGGCGTTGACCAGTCTCACCTATGTGAAGTTGCGCGCGCAGGACTATCGCGGCGCGCTCGCGGTCGCGGATCGCCTCGTCGCGGCGCAGCCCGATCTGGCCACCGGCTACAATCTGCGCGGTACCGCCGCGCTTGGTCTGAGGGATGTGAAGCGCGCCGAGGCGGAGTTTCGCACGGCGATCGCCAAGGATCCCAAATTCCTCGATGCGCGTCGCAACCTGGCGCAGGTCCAGCTGATCACCAAGCGGACCGATCAGGGCAAGGAGACGCTGCGTGCCATCGTGGCGGAGAACGCCAACGACACGCGCTCGATGATGTTGCTCGCCGAGCTCGCGGGGGGGGGCAAGCCCTCGCAGGAGCGCATCGACTGGATCAAGCGCGCCGTGCTCTCCGCACCGCGCGATCCGGGGCCGCGCGTGGCGCTGGTCCAGACCTATCTCGCCATGAACCAGCCCGGCCCGGCGCTGACCGAGGCCGCGTCGCTCTCGCGCGAGCGGCCGACCGATCTGCGGCTGCTCCAGCTGCTCGCCTCGGCGCAGATGGCCAACAAGGACATGCCGAACGCCGTCGCCACCGCGCGACGCATCGTCGAGCTCGCGCCGCAGAACCCCCAGGCCAAGGTCCTGCTCGCGCGTGTCCAGGCCGCAGGCGGCCCCTCGGGCCTTACCGATGCGCGCGCCACGCTGCAGGCCGCCGCCGCAAAAGGCGGCCCGGGTGCGGACCAGGCCTATATGGGTCTTGTCCAGCTCGAGAT
>JBBQJX010000008.1:0-15099 GCA_038326295.1 Sphingomonadales bacterium | reverse complement strand
TGCTGATGCGTCGCCACAAGGAGCCGCTGTATCGCGTACTCCGGCGCATGACGGGCGACGCGGAGGAAGCCTACGACCTCCTGCAGGAGAGCTTCGTCGCGATGTGGCGCGGCCTCGCCCGCTACGATCCCGCGCGGCCGTTCGAGGCGTGGGCGCGCAGCATCGCGCTGAACAAGGTGCGCGACTGGGCACGCAAGCGCGCGGTGCGTCAGCTCGTGGCGGCGATTATCCCCGGTCTGGAGCGAACGGCCGACCTGACCCCCGATGCCACGCCGTCGCCGGAGACGCAGGCGGCCGATGCGCAGGCGCTGGCCGCCGTGGACCGGGCGATTGCCGCTTTGCCTATGCAGTTACGCGAACCGCTGGTGCTGACCGCGTTCGACGGGCGCAGCCAGGCCGAGGTGGCGGCGCTGCTCGGCATCAGCCCAAAGGCGGTCGAGACGCGCATACGCCGTGCACGACAAAAGCTCGCCGATGTCGTCGCGAGCGTTTGATCCGCATCCGTCTTGAGGGGGGCGGGCGACCGGCGCGTAAGGCGTGCGACAGGCGAGGAATAGCGGCGAGCATGGCAATCGACATCACCCGTTCGGCGCACCGACGCGCGCCCCGCGTTCGCCACGCTGCGACGCTCGCCGCGCTCACGTTCGTCGCCGGATGCGCCACCTTCAATCCCGCGCAGGACGCGCCGCGGATCAACGCGCTGCTCGACGCGCGCGGCGCCCGTTCGGCGGGCTGGGAGCGCAATGGGGCGACGGCGGATGCCGCGCAGGTCAGCGCATGGCTCGCGCAGCCGATGACGGCGGACACCGCGGTGCGCGTCGCCATGCTCCGCAGCCCCCGGTTGCAGCGCAGCTTCGGCCAGATCGGGCTCGCGCGCGCGGACGTGCTGCAGGCGCTGACGGTCGCCAATCCGCGCTTCACGCTCGAACGACTGCCGCTCGATAGCGGGCCGGGAACCCAGCTCGGCCTCGGCCTCGTCGCGCCGCTTGTCGACCTGCTCGTGGCACCGGCGCGCCATCGGCTGGCGCGCATGGAGTATGAGCGCGCACGCTACGCGATCGCGGCGGGGATCATCAACGTCAGCCTTGATGTCGAGGCGGACTGGTATCGCTACGTCGGCGCGCAGCAGGTCGCCGACATGCGCGCGGCCTCGGCGAATGCGCTCAAGACCTCGGCGGACCTGGCGCAGCGGTTCTTCGACGCGGGTAACATCAGCGAATTGCAGCTCGCGCGCGAACAGGCGGCGGCATCCGAGGCGCGGATCGCGGCGGCGCGCGCGACGGTGGACGCGCGCCTCGCCCGGCTCGATTTAAACACCGTCATCGGGCTGACGGGCGCGGAGACCGGGTGGCGGACGAGCGCAGTGCTGCCCTTGCCCGTGGCGAGGGAAGACGATCCGGCCGAGCTGCGGCGCATCGCATCGAGCACCAATCTCGATCTGCTCGCGGCGCGCAAGGAGGAGGCGATCACGGCGGGGTCGGCGCGGGTGACAAAGGCGTTCCGGCTGCTGGGCGGCACCGAAATCGGCTATTACCGCGAGGAGGGTGTCGATCGCTCGGTGATCCGCGGGCCGACGCTCAGCCTCGAGCTGCCGATCTTCAACCAGGGTGGCGCGCGGGTAGCGCGCGCGGTCGCGCAGCTCCAACTGGCGCGCGCGAAACTCGCCGAACTCGAGCTGACGACGGATAACACGGTCGATCTCTCCGCAGAGCGCGTGCGCGTGTTCTCCGACATCGTGCGCGTCTACCGCGAGGCGCTCGTTCCCGCGCGCGAGGTGGTCGCCAGGCGCAGCCAGGACGAAGAAAACTATATGTTCATCGGCGAGTTCGAGGTGCTGCAGGCGAAGGCACAGGAATACGATGCCTATCAGGGCTTCCTGCAATCGGTGCGCGACTACTGGCTGGCGCGCGTCGACCTGATGCGCGTGGTCGGCTCGCGCCTGCCGAGCGAGCGTCAGCCGAGTGCGAACACGCCGAGCGTGCAGGAAATCCTTACACCGCCGCCGCCCGCGCCGATGCACATGGGGCACGGCGGCATGGCGATGCCGCCCACCCCTGCGCCCACGCCTCCACCCGAACACCACCACCACGGAGATCCTTCATGAGCGTGAGCCGCCGGGACGTCGTGCTCGCGGGCGGAGCCGCCGCGATCGGCTCCACGCTGGTCGCCGCAAGTGCCGCCGCGCAGCATATGCACGGGATGGCGGGCATGGACATGACCGCGCCGCCGCCGATGCGCGCCGCGCGCGAAGCCGCTGGGCCGCCCGTGCCGCGCGATGCGCGCTACAAGCCCGTCCATACGCTCAATGGCTGGACGCTGCCGTGGCGCCTGGTCGGCGGCGCGAAGGAGTTCCACCTCGTCGCCGAAGAGGTCGATCACGAGTTCGCGCCCGGCAGCCGCGCGAGGTGCTGGGGCTATAACGGCTCGACACCCGGCCCCACCATCGAGGCGGTCGAGGGCGACCGTGTCCGCATCCTCGTCACCAATCGCCTGGGCGAGCACACCAGCGTGCACTGGCACGGCGTTGACGTGCCGAGCGGCATGGACGGGGTGGGCGGCTTGACCCAGCCGCACATCGGTCCCGGTGAAACCTTCGCCTACGAGTTTACGCTCCGGCAGCACGGCACGCACATGTATCACCCGCACGCCGACGAGATGACGCAGATGGCTTACGGCATGATGGGCATGTTTATCATCCACCCGCGCGGCGGCGAGGCGGTGCATATCGACCGCGATTACGCGATCATGCTGCATAATTGGTCGCTGAAGCCTGGTACGTGGCGACCCGATCCCTCGATCATGGTCGAATTCGATCAGTGGACCTTCAACTCCAAGATGTTCCCCGCGATCGCGCCTATCGTCGCTCGCACCGGCGAGCGCGTCCGGATACGCATGGGCAATCTCTCGATGTGGAACCACCCCATCCACCTGCACGGCACTGAATTCTATGTGACCGGCTCAGACGGAGGGCGCTGGCCGCAGTCGCAATGGTTGCGCGAGGTGACGCATATGGTCGGGGTGGGCCAGATGCGCGATTTCGAGTTTGTGGCGAGACCGGGCGACTGGGCGTTCCACTGCCACATGGCGCATCACACGATGAATGCCATGGGCCATAACATCCCGAACCAGACCGGCGTCGATCAGGAGGGCGTTGAGGCCCGTATCCGCCAGATCAGCCCCAATTTCCTGCCGATGATGCGCTACGGCATGGCCGAGCATCAGGAGCATACGCAGGGCGGCCACCAGGGACCGGTCAACACCACCCCGATGATGGCGGGCGTAGGACCGTTCGGGAATCTGGAAATGGGAGGCATGTTCACGGTCGTGAAAGTGCGTGACGACATCGCGCCCGGTGATTTCAGCGATCCGGGCTGGTATCGCCACCCGACGGGGACCCTCGCCGCGCGCATCAGCACCGATCCGAACTTCGGGGCACCACCCCGGAGGCGGGCGTGAGAATTGGCGCGATCGATCGACTCGCCGCCTTTGCGGCGGCGATCTTGTTGGTCGCGACCGCACCCGCGCTCGCGCAGCATGCCGGGCATTCGATGTCGGGGATGGCCAGTATGCCTGGGATGTCCGGCATGGCGGCCTCGACGCAGCGGAAGAAAGCGCTGGTAGGCGGCGCGTCACTCCAACCGATCGTCGCTCAACCATCGGCCGATGGCAGCCTGGTGCGCGGTACCGCCGATCACCTTACCGTGGAATTCGCACGACCGCTGGTCGTCGAGCGACTGGCATTGTTGAACGCGGCCGGGCAGCGCATCCCGTTCCCGGTGACGCTGCCCGAAGCACCGACAAAATCGCTCGACGCGCGTATTGTTCGGCTCCAACCTGGGGTGTACCGCATCGGTTATCGCAGTGCGGACAGCGATCCGATCAACGGCGAATTGGCGTTCAACGTCCGATGACTCAAGATGATGACGACACTACAATGGTTCGTCCGCAAGGAAACGCGGCGGGTCCTCTGCCCCCCGAGGTTGGCGCGCCAACTTCGGCCAAGACCGCGCTCGATCCCGTGTGCGGGATGATGGTCGATCCGCACGCGACCGCGCACCGCGCCGAGCACGCCGGGCATCCCTATTATTTCTGCTCGGGCGGGTGTCGGGCGAAGTTTGTCGCCAACCCCGAAAACTACCTCACTCCCGAGGCTGACCGGCCGTCGGAGCCGGTGCCTGAAGGCACGATCTACACCTGCCCGATGCACCCGCAAATCCGGCAGGTCGGACCGGGCGCGTGCCCGATCTGCGGCATGGCGCTGGAACCCGACATCGCCACCGCCGACGCGCCCGCCAATCCCGAACTCGCCGACTTCACCCGTCGCTTCCGCGTAGGGTTGGCGCTCGCGCTCATCGTGCTCGTGCTCGAAATGGGGCGGCATATGCTCGGCCTCGATCGGCTGTTCGCGCAGGCCACGTCCAATTGGCTGCAGCTCGCGTTCGCCACGCCCGTCGTGCTGTGGGCGGGGTGGCCCTTCTTCGAACGCGGCTGGCGATCGGTGGTCAGCGGCCACCTCAATATGTTCACGCTGATCGCGATGGGCACCGGCGTCGCCTGGACCTATAGCGTCGTGGCGACCGTCGCCCCCGCGCTGTTTCCAGCCGCCTTTCGCGAGGCGGACGGCTCGGTCGCGGTCTATTTCGAGCCGGCCGCGATCATCGTCGTGCTCGTGCTGCTCGGTCAGTTGATGGAGCTGCGCGCGCGCGAGGCGACCGGCGGCGCCATCCGCGCGCTGCTAAACCTTGCGCCCAAGACCGCGCGGCGCGTGCGCGGCGACGGGTCGGACGAGGAGGTTGCGCTTGACAGGGTCGCGGTCGGCGAGCTGCTGCGTGTGCGTCCGGGCGAGGCGATACCCGTCGATGGCACGATCGCCGACGGGCGTTCCAGCCTCGACGAATCGCTCGTTACCGGAGAGTCGTTACCGGTCGAAAAGACCGTCGGCGACCGGGTGATCGCGGGGACGATCAACGGCACCGGCGCGTTCACGATGACCGCCGTGGGCGTCGGTCGCGATACGGTGCTCGCGCGCATTGTCGGCATGGTCGCGGCCGCGCAGCGCAGCCGCGCGCCGATCCAGCGATTGGCCGACCGTGTCTCGGGGCTGTTCGTCCCCGCCGTGATCGCGGTGGCAGTGATCGCGTTCGCGGCCTGGATGCTGTTCGGCCCCGAGCCACGTGCAGCCCACGGGCTGATCGCTGCCGTCAGTGTGCTCATCATCGCCTGCCCGTGCGCGCTGGGGCTGGCGACGCCCATGTCGATCATGGTCGGCGTCGGGCGCGGTGCGCGCGCGGGGGTGCTCGTCAAGAACGCCGAGGCGCTCGAGCGGCTGGAGAAGGTCGTCACGCTGGTCGTCGACAAGACCGGCACGCTCACCGAGGGCACGCCCAAGGTGATCGCGGTGGTGCCGATCGGCATGGGCGAGGACGAACTGCTGCGGCTCGCGGCGGCGATCGAACGGCAAAGCCAGCATCCGCTGTCGACGGCGGTCGTTGCCGAGGCGACCGCGCGCGGGCTGGCGCTCGCGGCGGTGGCCGACTTTGACGCACCGACGGGCAAGGGCGTCACCGGCACGGTCGAGGGCCGCCGCGTGGCGATCGGCAAGCCCGCTTATTTGGCTGAACTCGGCATCGATACTGCCGCGCTCGCCGATGCCGCCGAAGCGCACCGGCGCGAGGGCGCGACCGCGGTGCTGGTCGCGATCGACGGCAAGGCGGCGGGCGTGATCGCGGTCGCCGATCCGGTCAAGGCGAGCACGATCGACGCGCTCGCGGCGCTCAAGGCCGAGGGCATTCGCGTCATCATGCTGACGGGCGACAACCGCACCACGGCGCAAGCGGTGGCGCGCCGCCTGGGCCTGACCGAGGTCGAGGCCGACGTCGCCCCCGAGGGCAAGGGCGCGGTGATCGAACGGCTGAAGCGCGAGGGGCGCGTGGTGGCGATGGCGGGCGACGGAGTGAACGACGCGCCCGCACTCGCCGCCGCCGATGTCGGCATCGCGATGGGCACTGGCACCGATGTCGCGATCGAGAGCGCAGGCGTGACGCTGCTGGGCGGCGACCTGGGTGGAATCGCCCGGGCGCGTCGCCTGAGCCATGCCACGATGCACAACATCCGCCAGAACCTCGTGCTCGCCTTCGTTTACAACCTCGTCGGAGTACCCATCGCGGCGGGCGTGCTCTACCCCGTGTTCGGCCTGCTGCTCTCTCCCTCCATCGCGGCGGGCGCGATGGCGTTGTCTTCGGTCAGCGTCGTCGGAAACGCGCTGCGGCTGCGGCAAGCGCGACTATAGGAATCGCGCGGGCTTGCCCTGAAAGCCCCGCAGCTATTGGCGCGTGCGCCCTTGGGCGAGGGGCGGCGTGATCCTTGCCAGGCTGATCCCGATCCTGGGGAGTATTGGGGCCGGCTCCGAGGTTATGAGCCGCATTGCTGCGCCGATGATGGGTGACATGATACCCTCGCCGTCGATGTCGCTGCCGGTCGTGTTCCTGCTGGCAAAACGGCCTCGCGCGAAGCCACGCGATGAGCCAAGGATAGCGGGATGCCGCACGACCACTCCTCGCACGAGACACACTCCGGCCACAGCCACGCGCCAGCCAACTTCGGTCGCGCCTTCGCCATCGGCATCGTCCTCAATACCGGCTTCATCGCCGCGGAGATAGTCTACGGCCTGCTCGCCAATTCGATCGCGCTGCTCGCCGACGCGGGGCACAATGCGTCCGACGTGCTCGGTCTCGTGCTCGCCTGGGCGGCCGCCTGGGCCTCGAAGCGAAAACCGACGTGGGATTACACCTACGGTTATCGGCGTTCGTCGATCATCGCCTCGCTGCTGAACGCGGTCGCGCTGCTCGTTGCGGTCGGGATCATCGCGGGCGAGGCGGTCAGTCGCCTGCGTAACCCCACGCCTGTTGAAACGGGGATCGTGATGGCGGTTGCCGCCGCCGGGATCGCGGTCAACGGCGTGACCGCCTGGCTGTTCGCGCGCGGCCGCAAGGACGACATCAACATTCGTGGCGCTTATCTACACATGGCTGCCGACGCGGCGGTGTCGGCCGGAGTCGTGCTCGCGGCGCTCCTGAAGCGTTTCACCGGGTGGCTGTGGGTCGATCCGCTGGTCAGTATCGTCGTCGCGGTTGTCATTTTGCTCGGCACCTGGGGATTGCTGCGCGAATCGGTGCGCCTGACGCTCGACGCGGTGCCGGAAGGGATCGACCGTGCCAAGGTGGAAGCGTATCTGCACGGCCTTCCGGGTGTCGAATCGGTGCACGACGTTCACATCTGGTCGATGAGCACGACCGAAGTCGCGTTGACCGCGCACGTCTGCGTTCCCGGTCCCGGACCGCACGACGTGCTGCTCGCACGCGCCGCGCACGACCTCGAGCATCAGTACGGCATCGCGCACCCGACGATCCAGATCGAGGTCGATGCGGCGGCGTGCGAACTCGAACCGGCGGAGCGGGTCTAGCGATCATGACGGGGATTTCCGCAAAGCGCTCGCGCGCCTGGCCAGGAGCGCCGTTGGCAATCGCGTCCGCCGCGCTGTTCGGGGCAAGTACGCCACTCGCCAAACTGCTGCTCGGCGAGGGTGTCGATCCGTGGCTGCTGGCGGGTCTGCTCTACCTCGGGTCGGGGCTTGGGCTGGGCGCGGCCCATCTCGCGCGAAGGCTGGTGGGCATGCCCGCCGCGGAAGCGCCGCTCAGGCGCGGTGATCTGCCCTGGCTCGGTCTGGTCGTGCTGACGGGCGGCGTGATCGCGCCGCTGCTGTTGCTCATAGGACTGGTGGGTACGCCCGCCGCCTCGGCGGCGCTGCTGCTCAACCTCGAAGGCGTCGCCACGATGGGCCTCGCCTGGATCGTGTTCCGCGAGAATGTCGATCGTCGCCTCGTGCTCGGCGCGATCGCGATCTTTACCGGGGCGCTGCTTCTCTCGTGGCAGGGTGGCCCCGGGCGCGTCGGATTGGGCGCGCTCGCGATCGTCGGTGCGTGCGTCGCATGGGGCGTCGACAATAACCTCACCCGCAAGCTGGCGTCGGCGGATCCGGTGCTGATTGCGGCGATCAAGGGTCTGGTCGCGGGCACGGTCAATCTGGCGTTCGCGCTCGCCAACGGCGCGGCGCTGCCCGGCCCGGTCACGATCGCTGTTGCAGGGATGATCGGACTATTCGGCTACGGGATCAGCCTGGTCCTGTTCGTGCTGGCGCTGCGCCACCTCGGCACCGCGCGAACGGGCGCGTATTTTTCGACCGCGCCATTCGTCGGCACGATCATCGCGCTGCTCCTGTTTCGCGAGCCGATTACCGTAGCGCTTGGCGCCGCCGCAGTGCTGATGGCGATCGGGGTCGCGCTTCATCTGGCCGAGCACCACGAGCATGCGCATGTCCATGAGCCGGACGAGCATGAGCACGCGCATGTTCACGACGAACACCACCAGCATGCGCACGGCGCGGACGATCCGACCGGTGAGCCGCATGCGCACCGCCACCGACACGCGGCGCTGTCGCACCGCCACGCGCATTATCCCGATCTCCATCATCGGCACGATCATTCCTAAGACGGGCAACCCGCGCCGCATGCCGATCCGGCACGTGCGAGATCAGGTCGAGCGGATCGGATTTGATACTGGCATTGTGCTGGGCACACCGGCGTGCGAGTGGCTCGCGACGATGATCCCGGCTTACTCCATCTGCGGCTTGCCGCGCAACGTCTGGCGTGTGCTCATTGCGCTGTGCTTCGGCGCGATGTTGATGACGAGCGTTGGCGCGGCGGCCGACCAAGGCAATGAGGCTGTCGTCATCGCGATGCGCGCAGTGGCGACCGGCGAAGTCGTCGCGTGCGATGATTGCGAGAAGGGCAAGCTGGACGTCACCTGCCTCTCCTGCGCGTTCGCGCACGACATGCAGGCGGTGGCGACCTCGTGCCCCTCCACGATCGTCGCCACGCCGATGGCCGGGCTTTTCCTCGCAGCGCTGGCGGAAACATTCCCCTCCGCGCCAGCCCGCCGCGAGCCCGATCCACCTCGAAGCTGATCGCCTGGCCGTCGGCGGCGTGCGCCGCCCGGCTTCCGCGAATCGCTTCGGAGGTGCCCATGTCTCGTTTCCGCGAGGCCGCGTCGATCGCGGTCGCGCTCACAATTTGCGCCGCCGCGCCCGTGCGCGCGGCGGACGCGGCAATCGGCCCGGTGCTGACGCTGACGCAGGCGCTGCGAGCTGCGCTCGAAGGCGCGCCGGTGCTCGCCGAGGCGGACGCGACGATCGCAGCCGAGCGCGCTCGGCTTGGCCAGGCCCGGCTTAGGCCCAACCCGGAGATCGGCCTCCGGGCAGAGAACTTCGGTGGCGCGCGCGAGTTGGGCGCGTTCAACGGGACCGAATTCACCGCCGAGATCGGCACTGCGATCGAGACCGGAGGCCGTCGGGCCGCGCGGATCGGCGTGGGCGAGGCGAGCGTTGCCCTCGCGGGCGTGCGCGGACGGCTGACGCGCGCCGACCTCGAACGCGCCGTGCGCGATGCGCACGCGCGTGCGGCGGCGGCGGCCGCGCGGGTCGAGCTCGCGCGTACCGATCTGGGACTGGCGGGGTCTATCGCCGACGCGGTTGGCAAGCTGGTCGCGGCGGGCAAGGAACCCCCCCTGCGTGCGCGCCGTGCGGATGTCGAACGCGCCACCGCCGAAGCGGCGCTGGGCGGCGCGCGTCAGGAGCAACAGGCGGTGGGCTTTGCGCTGGGCGCGCTGCTGGGGCGGGGCGACGTGGCGTATATGGCGGACCCGGCGGCGCTCGACGCGCGCGCGGGGGTCGCGGTCGCCCATGCGAGCGACCGGGTCGATGTCACTGCGGCGCGCGCCGAGGCGGAACGCGCGCGTGCTTCGATCGCGCTCGAACGGTCGCAGCGCATCCTGCAACCGACGGTCAGCATCGGCGTGCGACGTCTCGAACTCGACAACCAGACCGCGCTGGTCGCGGGTGTGACGGTGCCGTTCCCGCTATTCAACCGCAACGGCGGCGCGATCGCCGCCGCGCGTGCGGAGGCGTTGCGCGCGGAGGCAGCGCAGGCACGGGTCGAGGCCGAGACTAATGCGCAGGCGGCGACCGCGCGCGGCGCGCTAACGACAGCCGAGGCGCAGCTGGCGCTGATCGACCGTGACGCGCTGCCCGCCGCGACCGAGGGGCTGCGCGTCGCGCGCATCGGCTATGGTGCGGGCAAGTTCGGCTTCCTCGACCTGCTCGACGCGCAGCGCAGCCTGTCGGCGGTTCGCCGCCAGCGTATCGACGCCGCTCTCAATGTCCTGCTCGCCCGCGCCGCGCTCGACCGCGCGACCGGGCGCAGCCTCATTCCCGGAGACGTCCGATGACGAGAACACAGACGGCATTTGCCGCGCTTGGCGTCGCGCTCGCTGCCGGGACGGCGGGTTGGGGATTGCGGGGCGGCGCTCCTCCGAAGCCCGCGAGCGAAGAGGCGCATCGGAGCGCCGAGGCAAAGCCTGGCGGCACCGACCCGTCGAGGGAAGGTGGTGAGCATCCCGGCGGGCCCGGCGAGATCGCGGTCACGGCCGAACAGATCCGCATAGGCGGCATCGAGGTGCAGCCGGTGACCAGCGAGCAAGTTGGCGGCGAAATCGTCGCCAGCGGGCGGATTGTGCCTGCGATTGGTTCGGACGCGACCGTCACCGCGCGCACCGGCGGCACGGTGCTGCGGCTGCTGCGCGGGCTCGGCGACCCCGTCGGGCGTGGCACACCGCTTGCGGTGATCGACAGCCGCGAGGTGGCCGAGGCGCGCGGTGCGTACGCGCGCGCGCTCGGCGCGGAGGCGCTGGCGAAGACCACGCTCGACCGCGAAGACCGGCTGTTCCGGGAAAAGGTGACGGCGGCAGCCGATTACCAGCAGGCGCGGGCCGCCTACGCCACCTCGCGGATCGAAACCGGCGTGACGCGCCAGGCGGTCGAGGCGCTCGGCGCGGGTGCGCGCGCGGGTGACGCCTCGCGGATGCTGACCGTGCTCAGCCCCGCTTCGGGCCGGATCGTCGAAGTCGCGGCTGCCCCGGGCCAGACCGTCGATGCGAGCAAGCCGCTGTTTCGCGTCGCCGACCAGCACACGGTGTGGGCCGAACTTAACGTCCCCGCGCGCGAGATTGGCGACGTCCATCGCGGCGCGCTGGCGCGCGTCGAAGCGCAGGGCGAGACGCACAGCCACGCGGGCCGCGTGATCGCGGTCAGCCCGTCGATCGACCCGACATCGGGTGCGGCGAAGGCGATCGTCGCGCTCGCCAATCCGTCGGGCGAACTCGCGTCGGGCAAGCTCGTCACCGGGCGCATCCTGACCGGCGCGGGCGGACCGTCGGCGCTGGTCGTACCGCGCGATGCGCTCCAGGACGTCGGCGGCCAGACCGTGCTCTTCGTGCGCACGCCGACCGGGTTCGCGGTGCGTCCGGTCACGGTCGCGCCGGGGACCGAACCACGCGCCGCCGTGCTCTCGGGGCTGCGGGCCGGTGAGCAGATCGCGGTTGCCAACAGCTTCATTCTTAAAGCCGAGCTCGGCAAGGGCACGGCTGATCATGACTGACGCCCCGGAGAGCCGCGATGCTTGAGTCGATCCTGGCCTTCGCGGTGCGTAGCCGCTGGCTCGTCGCGCTGCTCGTACTCATCGTGGCAGCGATTGGTGCAGCGCTGCTGCCCCGGCTACCGATCGACGCGGTGCCAGACATCACCAACCGCCAGGTGCAGGTGAACGTGCTCGCACCTGCGCTCGGCCCGCTCGAGATGGAGAAGCAGGTCAGCTATCCGATCGAGACCGCGCTGACCGGTATCCCGGGCCTCGACTCGACGCGCTCGCTGTCGCGCAACGGCTACGCGCAGGTGACTGCAGTGTTTACAGACGCGACCGATCTCTACTTCGCCCGCGCGCAGGTGAGCGAGCGGATGCAGCGCATCGCAGCGCAGCTTCCGCCCGGCGTGCAGCCGCAGATCGGCCCGGTCACGACGGGGCTGGGCGAGGTCTTCTCTTTCACCGTCGAGTTTGCTCGACCGCATTCGCCCGTCGCCGCCGGACAACCGGGCTGGCAGGCGGACGGCGGCTATCTCACCCGCGAGGGCGAGCGGCTGCGCGGCACGATCGAGCAGGCGACGTATCTCAGGACCGTCCTCGACTGGATCGTGCGTCCGCAGATGCGCCATGTGCCGGGCATCGCCGAGGTCGATGCGATCGGCGGCTATGTAAAGCAATATCACGTCGCACCCGATCCGGTACGCCTCGCGGCCTACGGCCTGTCGTTGACCGATCTCGTAAGCGCACTCGATAACGCAAACCTCGGTTTCGGCGCGGGCGTCGTCGAGCGCGCAGGCGAGGGTCTGGCGGTGCGCGCCGACGCGCGCATCGCCAGGGGCGGCGACATTGCCGACACCGTGATCGCCACGCGCGGCGACACGCCGGTCCGCGTGCGCGACGTCGCCGACATGCGGCTAGGGCACGAACTGCGCACCGGGGCAGCGACCGAGAACGGCGAGGAGGTGGTAACGGGCACCACGCTGATGATCGCGGGCGGCAACAGCCGCACCGTGGCAAGCGCGGCGCGCGAGGCCCTGGTCGCGGTCAATCTCACGCTGCCGCCCGGCATCGTCGCGAAGCCGGTGATCGACCGTTCGAAGCTGGTCGACGCCACCATCGCCACGGTGACCAGGAACCTCGCCGAGGGGGCGCTACTGGTGATCGTCGTCCTGTTCCTGATGCTCGGCAATATCCGCGCGGCGGTGATCACTGCGGCCGTCATCCCCGTGTCGATGCTGATCGCATCGACTGGCATGATCGCGGGACACGTCTCGGGCAACCTGATGAGCCTTGGCGCACTCGATTTCGGGCTGATCGTGGATGGTGCGGTGATCATCGTGGAGAACTGCCTCCGACGTATCGCCGAACGGCAGCGGGAGGCGGCTCGGCTGCTCACCCAAACCGAACGGCTCAATACAGTCCAGGGTGCGGCGGTCGAGATGCTGCGGCCATCGCTATACGGGCAGGCGATCATCATCCTCGTCTACGTGCCGCTGTTCGCGTTCGAGGGGGTGGAGGCGAAGATGTTCCAGCCGATGGCGATCACCGTCATGCTCGCGCTGGCGGCGGCCTTCGTGCTGTCGCTGACGCTGGTGCCTGCGCTGGTCGCGCTGCTGATGACCGGGCGCGTCACCGAGAAGGAGAGCTGGATCGTCGCCGGCGCGCACCGGCTTTACGTGCCCGCGCTCGATTTCGGCCTGCGGCGACCGTGGCCGGTGCTCGGCATATCGCTCGCCGCCGTGGTCGGCGCGGGACTGCTTTTCGGCACGCTCGGCCGCGAGTTCATCCCGCAGTTAGACGAGGGCGACATCGCTGCCGAGATGATCCGCATCCCTTCGGTTTCCCTCGATCAAGCACTCGTCATGCAGGGCCAGGTCGAGCGCGCGATCGGCTCGCTTCCGCAAGTGATGACGGTGCTCGGGCGCACCGGTACGGCGGACGCGGGCACCGATCCGATGGGGGTCAACACCACCGACACAATCGTCGTCATAAAGCCGCGCAAGGATTGGCCCAATCCCGCGCTGACCAAGACCCAACTGGTCAAGGAGATCGAAGCGCGGCTGAAGCCGCTGCTCGGCAATAGTTATGAACTGAGCCAGCCCATCCAGCTGCGCTTCAACGAGCTGATCGCGGGCGTCAAAGCTGACGTCGCGGTGCGCGTCTACGGCGACGATTTCGACCAACTCCGCCCCGTTGCGGCCGATGTCGCGCGCGCGATCGGGCGCGTGGCCGGCGCGGCAGACGTGGCGGTCGAGCAGACGCAGGGCGCGCCCGCGCTCGCGGTCAGGTTCGATCGCGCGGCGATCGCGTCTTATGGGCTGAGCGTGCGCGAGGTCGGCGATGCGGTCGAAGTCGCACTCGGCGGCCGCGAGGCGGGATCGGTGTACGAAGGCGACCGCCGTTTCGACATCGTCGTGCGCCTGCCCGACGCGCTGCGCGGCGATCTCGACGCCTTGGGCGCGCTCCCGGTAAAGCTGCATGGTGCCGACGGCGCGGCCGCGCAGACCGTACTGCTGCGTCAGGTCGTGCGCTTCGAGGTGGTCGACGCGCCCAACCAGGTCAGCCGCGACAACGGCAAGCGCCGCATCGTGGTCCAGGCGAACGTGCGCGGCACCGATCTCGGCAGTTTCATCGCGGGCGCGCAGGCGGCGGTGGCGCAGGGCGTAAAGCTGCCGCCGGGATCGTGGATCGAATGGGGCGGGCAGTTCAAGAACCTGCAGCGCGCGCAGGCGCGCCTCACACTCGTGGTGCCCGCCGTCTTCCTGCTGATCTTCGCGCTGCTGTTCGCGGCATTGGGCACGGCGGGCCGCGCGGCGATGGTGTTCTCGGCGGTCCCACTGGCGCTGACCGGGGGTGTTGTCATGCTGGCGCTTCGCGGTATGCCCTTCTCGATCTCGGCGGCGGTGGGTTTCATCGCCTTGTCGGGCGTCGCGGTGCTGAACGGCCTCGTCATGCTGACGAGTATCCTCGAACTGCGCGACGAGGGCCGCGAGGTCGACGACGCGGTGCGCGAGGGCGCGCTCATGCGGCTGCGTCCGGTGCTGATGACCGCGCTCGTTGCGAGTCTGGGCTTCGTGCCCATGGCGCTCGCAACCGGCACCGGGGCCGAGGTGCAGCGTCCGCTCGCCACCGTCGTCATCGGCGGGCTGGTCACCGCGACGCTGCTGACGCTGATCGTGCTACCCGTGCTCGCTCGGTTGGTGCTGCGGCGCGAGGCGCGCGGCGTCCGCGTTCACGATGCCGCCGTCGGCGCGGCGGTCGCCTGACGGCAAGACGATCAATCAAAAGGAAGCGTGCATGGCGAAATTCTGGCGATCGGTTCTGTTCGCGGTGCTGGCGATCCTGCCCGGTCTGGCGGTTCGCCTGACGGGCGTGCAGCTTGCGCCGCTGGCCGACATGGCGGTCTCGGGCGTGGCGATCCTCGCGGCGGGGTTCCTGCTGTCGTGGGCGGTCGAGGCGGCCGAGGAGCATGTCTCGCGCGGGCTCGCGCTCGCGGCGCTGGCGCTGGTCACGGTGCTGCCCGAATATGTGATCGATCTCTATTATGCCTTCCAGGCGGGCCGCGATC